>DAOVEW010000259.1 GCA_030668755.1 Bacillota bacterium
CGCCGGCCGCCCCCCCCCACCCCCACCTGCGCCCCGCTGGCCGCGGCCGGGGCCCCGCCGGCGGGGGCCGGGGGGCGTGTCGCCCGGAGGACCGGGCTCCCACAGGTGGCTGCAGGGCGGGGCCGGTTGAGGTCCTCGTCCGACAGGCTCCCGCCGTGGGTGGGGACATCTATCCTGTGTGCGCTGCGTCTTTCTCGCGCACGAACGAACGCTGATGCTCCAGCGCCTCTACCAACTGCCCAGGGGTGATTGCTCCCATTGCCAGCAGTATCTCTCCGACGCGACGCCTGTCCTTGCCGGCCTGCTTGCGCTGCCGCGCGAGGGACTCGTTTAGCTGGCGCTGGGTGATGCGCTGGAACTTGTAGAGCAGTAGTGCTCCCAGCAGGGGGACCAGCGGCTCCCGCCCCTCCGCAAGTTCCTCTCTCATGAGCACCTCGGGTGTGACTCCGGGCGGGCGACTGCGCGCATATAGTGCGGAAAGAACGAGGAGGATTCCGGTCAGCAGACTGATTGCGCCGACCCACCAGAATGGCGCATACTCGCGCGTCCACGCGTGGCCGAAGACCACCCCGCCCACCGTGGCGAGGATCAGGCCCACTAGTACCCGACCCCAGAGCACGATCATCCAGACGATGTCGCGCGGTACTGCTTGCGCGCTCGCGCCGGAGCGCTGCCGATCGGGGCGGCTCGGATTCATGCTGACTCCCTCCCTCTGCGATGCGCGGTGGCTGCTCGACGCAGTCGATCGAGCAGCTCCATCGGCCCCCTCGCTCGTTGGCGAGGGCTCCAGCGGCCATCAGTAAATGCCACAAACAGGACTGCAATTGGCAGGCCTTCACGCCGGAAATCCGGGGACGGTTCGTGCTTCCGCCAGGTTCCCGGTGTCTCGCCAGGCGCAGCGGGATCTCGGGGTTGGAGCCGCGGTAGGTACTGAGACGGGCCGCGGTCTTCTTCGTTTTTCCTCTCAGGGCGGTTGCTCCGCGAGTTGGTTCCAGGAGGGCTTCTGCTGCCGGCGAAGCTCAGGTGGCGAATGGGCCGCGGGCAGTGGGCGGCGAGGGGCGGCTGAGATTCAACTGGGGAGGTTGAGATGGCGAGAAGGCTGCGAATCGGCATCGCGGGATTGGGCCGGGGGAGCCATTTTCTGCCGGCGCTGACGTCGTGGGAGGATACGGAGGTTGCGGCGGTCTGCGACACGGACCCACAGATGATCGAGAAGGTGAAGGACCGGATCGGGCGGGCGCGGGCCTTCGAGGACTACTCGGAGATGCTGGACAGCGGGGTGGAGGCGGTTCTGGTTGCGACTCCGATGTACATGCACGGGCCGCAGAGCGCGGAGGCGCTGCGGAGGGGAATACACGTGTTCTCGGAGGTGAGCGCGGCAACATCGCTGGAGCAGTGCCGGGAGCTGGTTGCGGCGGCGCGGGGGTCGTCGGCGAAGTACATGATGGGGGAGAACTGCTGCTTTATGAAGCCCTTTGCGCTGGTGAGGAACATGGCGCGTGCGGGGCTGTTCGGGGAGATCTACTATGCGGAGGCGGATTACGTGCACGAGGTGCGGCCGTTTCCGGGCGCGGAGCGGTGGCGGGATAGGTGGCTGTTCGGACGGCGGGGCGGGACCTACATCACGCATCCGTTGGGGACTGTGCTGGACTGGCTGGATGATTGTGTGGTGGCGGTGAACTGTGTGGGGACGGGCGCGCATGTTGATCGCGAGAAGGATAACGACGACACGAGCATCATGCTTTGCACGACTTCGAAGGGCGCGCTGGTGAAGATCCGCCACGATCAGATGTCGCCGCGGCCGATGACGCACAACTACGCGGCGCTTCAGGGGACGAATGGCGTGTACGAGGCGCCGCGGCATGGGGCGGACACGCATCGAGTGTGCCTGCTCGATCCCGCAGAGAAGATCGATGTGAGCGGACGGAAGTGGGAGTCGCTGTGGGACTATGAGGAGTATCTGCCCGACTACTGGCGGGAGTCGCCGGAGTCGGAGGACGCACACGGGGGAAGCGATGGCTTCACACTGCGGGCGTTCGTGGACTCGGTGCTGGAGGATACCCAGCCGCCGATAGACGTCTACCGGGCGTTGGACTTCACCGTGCCGGGCTTGATGTCGGAGTTGTCCGTGCGGCAGGGCGGGGCGCGGGTGGCGGTGCCGAACTTCCGACTGATGTGAGGTGCTGCTGATAGGTGAAGGTACGAGGCGCCCCACGGGGCGCCTTTTCTTCGATGGGGCGGCCGTCAGCCGAGGAGGAGGAGCAGGACTGAGAGTGTGACGAAGCTGGCGACTGTGGAGGTGAAGACGGCGGTGGCGACGCGGCGGGGCTGGAGGCCGAACTCGGTGGTGAAGACGGCGATGTTGACCGCGGTGGGCATGGCACATATGAGGATAGTGATCTTCGCCGCGAGGCTCTGGATGCTGAAGCCGAGAAGCGCGGCGAAGGTGAAGGCGAGCGCAGGTGCGAGGACGAGGCGAACGAGGTTTGGCGCAACGACTGCGGCGAGGTGGAGGCTGACGCGGGTGCGGGCCTTGGCGAGCTGGATGCCGAGGAGGAGCTGGGCAACGGGGATGGTGGAGCGCCCGATGAGCTTGAGGGGGTCGAGGAGGAACTCGGGGAAGGGGATGTCTGCGGCGCGCACGATGAGCGCGATGGCAGCGGCGTAGATGGTCGGGAGGCTGAAGACGGTGCGGACGGCCTGTGAGGCCCCGCCGAGGTGGCGACTGGCGTAGTAGACGGCGAGGGTGTTCATGAGGGCGTTGATGATGATGACGCCGACGACGGCGAACTCGAGGCCGCGGTCGCCGAAGGCGTAGAGGGCGACGGGCATCCCCATGTTGCCGGCATTCATGAACATGGTGGTGAGCAAGAAGAAGCTCTCGTCGTCTCGACTCAAGTGCCGGGCTCGCCCGAGGGCCTTGCCGAGCACCCAGAGGCAGGCGGTGTTGAGCAGGAGGATGGCGATGAGCGGGAACGCCTGACCGACGGTGATCTCGGTGGTGAGGAGCGAGTGGAAGATGAGGCAGGGCAGCAGGACGTAGATGGAGATGGATGCCAGCGCGCGCACGTCCATGCTGCGGCGACATTCGAGGACGAACCCAAGGGCGACGGTGAGGATGATGGGGATGATGGCGGTGATCATTGTAGACTTGAGTTCGACGGGCGGGGTGCGGGGCGCCTGCCGGGGACTGCGCACCGCAGAGGCGCAGAGAACGCAGAGGATCTCGTTTCGGGCCTTCAGTGGCTGTCTCACAATTGCGCTGACAGCCTCGCGAGACTAGTGTAGTGTCCCTAACGCTTCTTTACATTTGGCGATCTTAGCCAGGATGCGTTCGACCGGGGCACTCCAGACGAAAGGTGTCGGGTATTGGTTGTGTTCTTCGATATAGGCCATGATCGCACTGATCAAGCTTGGCACGTTGGTGAAGGTGCCGCGCCGGATACGTTTGTCAGTGATCTCGCGAAACCAGCGTTCGACAAGGTTCAGCCACGA
>DAOVEW010000301.1 GCA_030668755.1 Bacillota bacterium
AGGGCCCGCACAAGTCCACGCAGATGGGCCGGATGATGGCGGGCCTCGCGATCAACTGCACCGAGGCCGCAGAACCCATGGAGACAGCCGAGATCAGCGCCCTGCTACGTGTGGTCGAGATCCCGTACTACGCCCGCGACGAACAGATGCGCGCCGAGGTCGAGGCCCTGCGCGCCAGCGGGCAACTGGACACAAAGGATCAGTTCATCGTCGAGCGTTTCGACGAGTGGCCGCACGATGGCGAGATGGCGCCCGTGACGGTGCAGGCCCTCCGCATCGGTGAGGCACTCTTCGTCGGCCTGCCCGGCGAGGTCTTCGTCGAGTGGGGCCTGGAGATCAAGCACTGGTCGCCGCGGCAGTTCACCTTCGTGGCCGAGCTTGCGAATGACTGGTTCGGCTACATCCCCACAAGCGACCAGGCTCACCGCGGCGCATACGGCGCGAAGCCGATCCTCTCGCGGCGGCTGTGCGCCGACGGCGGCCGGCAGATGACCGACGCCGTGCAGGTGATGATGTGGGAGAACGGCGGCGACGCAAGCAATGACAGCAACAACAGCAGCGAAAGCTAACGGATGAAGGCAAGATGCAACGGACGGCCTGCTGTGGGCCAACGCGAAAGAAAGAAGAAACCGATCATGTCTGAATCACTGTACAACATCGAAGGCCTGCCAAGCATCCCTGCCGGTGTTGCTCAGAGGGTCATCACGCCCGGGGTGGGTATCCGGCTCGCAGGCTATTACCACAAGCGCATCGGTGAGAGGGTGCGCGACGATCTGCACTGCCGCGCGCTCGTGCTGGGGGCGGGAGACGCCAGGCTCGCGATCGTTACTCTCGACCTGATCGGGGTGCAGAGGGATTGGGGGGACGCCGCCCGCGCCGAGATCGAGCAGCGCACCGGGATCGGCGGCGATCACATCCTGATCTGCGCCACGCACACGCACACGGGGCCAGGCGCGCGCGGCGGCGGCGAGGGGGTCGAGCAGGAGTGGATAGGTAGGCTGCCCGGCATGATTGCCGACACCGCGGAGACGGCCGCCGCGGACACCTTCGACGCCCTGCTCTTCGTCGGCCGCCAGGAGGAGGCCCTGCTGGCGAGCAACCGGCTGGGCCGCACTAGGGATGGCACCGAGGTCTTCTCAAAGGAGGGTGTCATAGATCACGCTGGGCCCGTGAACCCGGAACTGCTCGCCATCAGCGTGCGCGAGCATGATGGCACGGTCCGTGCCATGGTCGTCAACTACGGGATGCACGTGGATGTGATTGGCGGGGGGACCGCCGACTTCATCTCCGCCGACTGGCCGGGCGAGATGGCGAAGGCCGTCTCCGGCGTCTACGGCGACCAGGCCGTCACGCTGTTCGTCAACGGTTGTTGTGGCGACATCAACCACCGCCTGTGGCGCGAGACGCGCCACCCCGGGGAAGGGCCGGGCAAGGCCATTCAAATGGGACGCACCTATGCCGGGCTTGCTGTCGCCGCCACTGAGCCGGCGGAACCTCTGGTGACCGGCGAGTGCGGTGCCGAGATGAAGGTGCTGAAGATCCCGTACTACACGCGGGAGGCGGAGTTCATGGCCGAGATCGAGGCCCTTCGCCAGCGGGATGACCTGGAGTACTTCGAGGAGGCGACCATCAGATCGGTGGAGCGCTGGGACCGCGACGGTCAGATCGCGGAGGCGCCGGTCCAGGTGATGCGCCTTGGGGATCTGATGTTCGTGGGACTGCCGGCCGAGATCTTCACCATGTGGGGCAACGAAATCAAGCGCTGGTCGCCGGCGCGGCACACCTTCGTGATTGAGCTTGCGAATGATGCGCTCGGCTACATCCCCACCACCGACCAGGCCGAGCGCGGCGGCTACGGGGCCAAGCCGATTCTGTCGCGCAGGCTAATTGCCGATGGCGGCCGGCGGATAGCTGATGCCGTCCAGGTGATGATGTGGGAGCTGTGGGAGGGTTGCCAGCCGCCGGCGGACACAGCTCCGTAGATGCATCGCTGCATCGTGCGCGGCGCGTCGCTGCCGCCAGGAGCGAAGATGTCACTGTGAAGGAGACCGGAAGCAGTGTCTGAATCACCGTACAACGTCGAGGACCTACCGCAGATCAGGGCGGGAGCGGCCCAGACCGTCATTACTCCGCCGCTGGACTGCTATCTGGCGGGCTACTTTCACGACCGCCTGGCGACGCGCGTGCGCGATGACCTGTACTGTCGCGCCCTGGTGTTTGAGGGAGTGGGCGGGCGCATCGCGCTGGTGAGCCTGGACCTGGTCTGTGTCGTCAGTGAGTGGGCGGACGTGGCACGCGCGCAGATCCAGGAGCGCACGGGCATCGGGGCCGACAAGGTCCTCATCTGCGCCACGCACACTCACACCGGCCCGGCGGTACGTCGCCTCCGACCGCGCTGGGTCCAGGAGGAGTGGCTGAGTAGTCTGCCGGAGATGATCGCCGACACTGTGGCCCGGGCCAGCGACAACATGTTTGATGCTTTGCTCTTCCCCGGACGGCAGGAGGATGACTACTGCACGCACAATCGCGTCGCGCGCAGGAAGAACGGAACCGAGGTGTTCTACAGGCAGCAGGATGACCTCATCGGGCCGGCGGGTCCGATAGACCCGGAGCTGCTTGCCCTCGGCGTGCGGGACCACGAGGGCAACATGCGGGCGATGGTCATCAACTACGCGACGCACGCGGATGTCATCGGCGGCGGCAGCGCTGACTTCATCTCGGCGGACTGGCCGGGTGAGATCCCGCGCACCATCCGCGCGGCATACGGAGACGACACGGTGCCGCTGTTTCTCAACGGGCCCTGCGGCGACCTCGCCCCGAGGGTATGGCGCGAGACCCGGTTGCCGCAGTCCGGGCCGGCAAAGGCCGTGCAACTGGGCCGCGCCCTCGCTGGCCTGGCCATGAACGCCGCCGAGAAGGCGGAGCCCCTGGAAAGCTCCGAGTGCGCGGGCGCGGTGCGGATGCTGGACATCCCCTACTACACGCGCACGGAGGAGTTCAGAGCCGAAATCGAAGAGCTGCGGGGACGCGACGACCTCGCCTACTTCGAGCAGGCCATCATTGACCGCGCTGACGGCTGGGAGTCTGACGGTGAGACGGCGCACGTGCCGGTTCAGGTGCTGCGGGTGGGAGACCTGGCGTTCGTGGGGCTGCCCGGCGAGATCTTTGTCAGGTGGGG
>DAOVEW010000244.1 GCA_030668755.1 Bacillota bacterium
CTACCCGACGGCCCCAGGTCAACGCGCAGGGGAAGGACAGACGCCGGTTGCTGCCGAACGGTTCTCTATTCCGGAAGGGCAAGAGATGACGCCGAAGTACAAGGCCCCACGCGGCACCCAGGATGTGCTCCCACAGGTCTCGTGGCGTTGGCAGCGCTTCGAGGCGGCCTTTCGCGACATCTGCCGGCGCTACGGCTACGCCGAGATCCGCACCCCGCTCTTCGAGGACACAGAGCTCTTTGTCCGGGGTGTCGGCGAGGGCACCGAGGTCGTCACCAAGCAGATGTACACCTTCGAGGACCGCGGTGGCCGCGGTCTCACCCTCCGCGCCGAGGGCACCGCGCCCGTCGTCCGCGCCGCCATCGAGCACAACCTCGCCGCCCAGGGACGCGTTCAGAAGCTCTTCTACATCGCACCCATCTTCCGCTACGAGCGCCCACAGGCCGGCCGCTATCGGCAGCACACCCAGCTCGGCATCGAGGCCATCGGCGCCCCCGGACCGGACATCGACGCCGAGGTGATCGCCCTCTTCCACGACTTCCTCAAGGACATCGGCCTACAGGGGGCCATGACACACCTCAGCAGCATCGGCTGCCCGGTATGCCGACCGGCGTTTTCCAAAGCGCTGCGCGAGTTCTTCAACCCGAAGCTCGACCAGCTCTGCGACTTCTGCCAGGCCCGCTACGAGACGAATCCGCTCCGCATCCTCGACTGCAAGGTCCCCGCCGACGTCGAGGCCCGCCAGGGCGCGCCCAGCGCGCTCGACCACCTCTGCGACGAGTGCCGCGCCCACTACGACGGCGTGAGAACCTACCTCGACGCGGTCGGTGTCCCCTACGAGGTGGACCCCACCATCGTCCGCGGCCTCGACTATTACGCCCGCACTGCCTTCGAGGTCGTCCATCCTGCGCTGGGAGCCAAGGATGTCATCATGGGCGGCGGGCGCTACGACGGCCTCGCCGAGATGCTCGGCGGGGAGCCGACACCAGGCATCGGGTTCGGCGCCGGACTCGAACGTCTCCTGCTCGTGCTGGAGAACGCTGGTAGGGCAGGCTCCCAGCCTGCCAGCCAAGTTGACATTTACATAGCCGCAGCCTCTCCCGAGGCCCGCCAACCCGCCCTCCAGCTCGCCATCGAGCTGCGTCGCGCCGGCCTCACCGCCGACCTCGACTACCGGCTCCGCGGCCTCCGCGCCCAGATGCGAGAGGCCGCCCGCCTGGGCGCGGCCTTCACACTCCTGCTGGGAGAAGAGGAATTGCGACACAACGCTGTAACCGTGCGCAACATGGAGACCGGGGAACAGCAGACCGTGGCGCGCACCGAAATCGGCCAACATCTCCTCAGCCGCGGCCGCGAGCAAGGCGAGACAGAAAGATGAAGCGCACGCACTCCTGCGGAGACCTGCGAAGCGAGCACCTCGGCGAGACTATCACCCTCGCCGGCTGGGTTGCCTCCACTCGCGACCACGGCGGCTTGATCTTTGTCGATGTTCGCGATCGAGCGGGGGTGGTGCAGGTCGTGTTCGACCCGGCGGCCGCGCCGGAGGCACACACAGCGGCCAAGCGCCTCCGCGCCGAGTTCGTGGTGGCCGTCACCGGGCAAGTGACTCCGCGGCCGCCCGCGTCGATCAACCCGAACCTGCCCACGGGCGAAGTGGAAGTGCGCGCCGCCGAGCTCGAGGTGCTGAACCCTGCGGAGACGCCGCCGTTCGAGGTCGAGGACTCCGTCCGAGCGGACGAGAACTTGCGCCTCCGCTACCGCTACCTCGACCTGCGCACACCGCGCATGCTGAGGAATCTCCAGGTGCGGCACCGCATGGCCCAGGCGACCCGCGAGTTCCTGGACCGCGAGGGCTTCATCGAGATAGAAACCCCCCTGCTCATGCGCTCCACACCGGAGGGCGCGAGAGACTACCTCGTCCCGGCCCGCACGCGGCCCGGATCCTTCTACGCCCTCCCGCAGTCTCCGCAGCTGCTCAAGCAGCTCCTCATGGTCGGCGGAATCGAGCGCTACTACCAACTCGCCCGGTGCTTGCGGGATGAAGATCTGCGCGCCGACCGACAGCCCGAGTTCACCCAGATCGACATCGAGATGTCGTTCGTCGAAGAAGACGATGTCCTCGATCTGAGCGAACAGCTGACTCAGCACATCTACCGCTCGGTCGGCGTCGAAGTGCCCGCCCCATTCACCCGTCTCACCTACCGCGAGGCCATGGACAGGTACGGGTCCGACAAGCCCGACGCGCGCTTCGAACTGTGCCTGGTTGACTTGAACTCCGTTTTCGACAAGACGGAGTTCCGAGCGTTCCGGCAAGTGCTCGCCGGTGGCGGCGTCGTGCGCGGCCTGCGCGTCCCCGAGGGGCACTCCCTCTCGCGGCGGGAGATAGACGGCCTGGAGGCGAGTGCCAAGCAAGCGGGCGCCAAGGGCCTGGCCTGGTTCCAGGTGCTGCCCGACGAGCTCAAGTCGCCCATTGCCAAGTTCCTCTCACAGGAGGAGCAGACCGCGCTGCGCGAAGCTACCCGAGCGCAGCCGGGCGACCTGCTTCTCGTCGCGGCGGACAAGTTCCCGCTGGCCTGCGAGGTGCTGGGGCGCCTGCGCCTCGACTTCGGTCGCCGACTCGGGCTCATAGACCGGTCGAAGTGGTGCGGGCTGCGGATCACCGAGTTCCCCCTCCTCACCTACAACGAGGAAGAGAAACGGGTCGAGCCCATGCACCACCCGTTCACGTCGCCCAGGATCGAGGACCTCCAGCTCTTGGGTGCAGAGCCCCTGCGCGTCCGTGCGCAGGCCTATGACCTCGTGCTCAATGGGGCCGAGATAGCCTCCGGCAGCATCCGGATCCACCGCCGCGACCTCCAGGAGAAGGTCCTCGCAGCCATCGAGATGCCCAGAGAGGAGGCGGACCGCCGGTTCGGCTTCCTGCTCGAAGCCTTCCAATACGGTGCGCCGCCCCACGGCGGAATCGCGTTTGGCTTCGATCGTATGGTCGCGATGGCGTGCGGGGAGGAGAGCATACGTGACGTCATCGCCTTCCCGAAGACCGCAGCCGCAGTGGACCCGCTCACCGGCGCCCCGGCGGAGGTGACCCAAGACCTCCTCGACGAGCTGCACATCGCCATCAAGCTGCCGCCCAAACGTCAGCGGGGAGATGAACCCAGTGCCTAAGCGTCTATCGAAAGGCCGCGCTCCCGCACGCAAGCGCCGAAGCAGCACTGCCGCCGGCCTCCGCCCAAGAAGTCGCCGCATTCAGCCCGGCGACGCCGAGGCCTTCGCCTCACGCGTCGGTGTCAAACCCCGAAGGCCGCACCTGATGCGCCGGGCCCTCACCCACAAATCGGCCGAGGCCGAACTCGGGCTGCCCGCCAACGAGCGGCTCGAGTTCCTCGGCGATGCCGTGCTCGGGCTCGTCGTCGCCGAGCACCTCTATCGCTCTCACCCCGACCTCGCCGAGGGCGATCTCACGAAGCTCAAGGCCGTCGCCGTCTCCGAGCCGATCCTCGCCAAGACCGCGCGGGAGCTGCAGCTCGGGCGCTATCTCATCCTTTCTCGTGGGGAGGAGCAGACGGGGGGCCGAGAGCGCACTTCGATTCTCGCCGACACCCTCGAAGCGGTCTTCGCAGCGGTGTACC
>DAOVEW010000238.1 GCA_030668755.1 Bacillota bacterium
CCCCTTCGGCCAGTATCTGATGGAGAGCCGGCTCCTCCGTCAGCGCCGCCCAGCCGGTATATCTTGCACCGAGCCTCCAGAGGGGATACCGGGCGCGGTAGACCGAGTTGTCGCTTCCCTCTGGCGTGTCGGCGGCCCGAAGCCACTCACCCGCGACGACGGTGGGCCGGAACTCCAGGCGAGGAATATCGTACTGCGCCGCGTTCGGCGTAAGTGCCACCACGTAATCGCGGTACAACCGCGCCGCATCCGCATCGGTGATCTCCCCCGTATGCAGCAGATATTGCACCGCCAGATAGGGAAATCCCGGCTGCAGCGTCACATTGCGAAGCCCGACTTGCCCCTCCTCGAACCGCCAGTCGACGTCCGAGTGCACCACCCGCGGAATCCACGCCCAGTTCGTAGTCCCTCCCTCCGCGCGGCCGTCTTGCCCCGCGGCCCAGTCTGCGTTCCAGCGATTCCACTCGTCATCGTACGCCAAGGGATACGGAACGACCGTGCGAGCGACGTGGTAGGTATTGGCCGGCCTGAGCCGGCCGGCCGGGTCGTAGTTCATAGTCGGGTCGTGCAGCGCACGCCAGAAGCGAGTCTCCCGGCTCCAGTCGGGCCGCGGCGGTGTGACGATCTCGCTATTTGGATCGTCGGGGTCCACCCTCAGGGGCGGTACCAGCGCGATCATCGAGTTGTCGTACATGTCGAGCTGGACATACATGGCTTCGGTCAGCTCCCGCGCCATCGTGTCCAATGCCACGCGGGCCGCGGACTGCGCATCGGCCCGCGCCGTTGCGCTTCGGAAGTATCCCATGCTGTTCACCACCGGCAACATGAGCAGCCCGATCACTATCCCGAGCAGCGCCAGCGTGACAAGCACCTCCACCAGCGTGAACCCGCGTCGGCGCAGGCCTATCGCCTGCGCCGGGCGCCGTCTGCCGGAACTCGTGTCGGAGAGTATCATCGTCAGATCGGTGCTCGCGTGAGGTACGTAGTGACCATGACTTGGTGCCACACCTCTCGCAGAGTCCGCGGTGCGCGCGCCGTAGGCGCCTGATTCAGCGCCCATGCCAGGTCCTGAAGCGTGGCGGTGCTGCCGGGACCGACCCAAGCCGCGCGCGCCCGCACGCTGATGCCCCTCACGCCCACTGGCCCCCACTGATAGGGCTGCCAGGCGAGCCGCTCCTCCAGCCGACACACCCACTGACCGAGGTCCGTCACGTTGGCCTGGGAGACCGTATGCACCTCCCCCTCCACGAACGTCAGCTCGCCGGTATCCGGCTGCAGGTAGTAGTAGTCTATCGCCACCGTCTGGCCCGCCTCGCTCAGCGGAAAGTACACCTGCAGTGCGTCCACGCCCGGCCGCCACGCATAGGTTACCAGGCTCCCCGTCATTCCTCCCTCCGGCGCCACCGGTTGGCCCCCTGGCACGCCCGTGCCCGAGCGGCCGTACCGCCGCGCCGCCACCATGAGCTGAACCGCCCAGTCGCTCTGCGCCCGGCAGAACACGCGATAGGTGCGGTTGGAGCGGTCAGGGGTGTCCACCGTAGGACTAAACGAGTAGACCTCCCAGGGCTCGTAGTTGAAGTCGAGCATGCCCGCAGTGTAGTCAACGAGGAACCGCCTCTTGCGCTCGTACGGGTTCGGCGGCCACTCGGCACCCTCGTGGTCCGTCAGTATCTCCTCGCCGTTCTGCAGGTCGACCGCGACGACATAGGCCCAGGTCGTCGGGTCGAGGGCCGACCTTCCGTCGTCGTTGCCGGCCCAATCGTAGTAGCGCCTTATGCCCCGCGCGACCTCCTGCGAGCGAAACTGCCGGGGTGGATTCGCATACGCAGGCCCCTTGAGATGAGTCACGGGCAGCCGCACTACGCCCTCCGGCGGCACTTCCACATCGAACGTCAGGATGCCCCAGTCGAAAACCCGGTAGTCCACCTTCACCAGCGTGATGTCCGTGGGCCGCGGCGCGATCTGGAGCAACAGCGGGAACTCGATACGCCCGCTGATCGTCGTCTCCGGATTCACGTAGTAGATATTGCGCCGCGCCGTCTCGTCGGCCACCAGCAGCAGCGACCGGTCGTCCACCTCTTGGAGCCGCTCGTTCACCTGCACGATCTCAGCGTCCACCCCTGCAGGCAGGGCCGGCGTTCCCGTAGTGGCGCCCGGGCCCACGATCACCCTCAGGCCCAGGGTCCGCTGGAAGGTGAGCGGATCTGTGTAGTCCGCCCTGAACTCCCGCTCCTCGCCCGACGGATCATCCGTCGGCCCCAAATGCAGCGTTCCGGTGGACACGTCCACGCTGAACTCGTGCGCCCTGAGAGTGACCGCCGGCGCCCCCGGCACGTAACGCCACGGCTTCGCGTCGTAGACGTCGACGTACACCTTCCGCCGATCGTCCTCACGCGTCGCGGGCCTGTCCTCGCCCTCCAGCCACAAGACGTCGAGCGGCGCGTGGGACAGCAGGTAGAACGGCACCCCCAGCGCGGTGCGGCCCAGCCGACGCACATCTATACGCTCCCCGATCATTGTTCGGGGGAGATAGAGGCTGTTGGGCTGCCAGTTCGGGTGCAGCGTGGCCGTGCCCGGGGCCTGATACCCGAGGGCGGCGTCGAACTGACTTGGCGTAAGGTCGAGCGGGCTGTAGATCAGCGGACGCGCCAACTGGTCCAGAAAGCCGAGGTCTTCGCGGCTCAGCGTCACTGTGGTGAAGCTGGTCGTACCGGGCATGCGCGCGGCGGCCTCGCCATAGACCAGCAAGCCCTCCAGGGTGTTCTCGTCGTTTCGCAGCGTCGCCTCTATCAGGTTGTGCTGGTAATCGGTGGCCACCACCGCATCGGGCAGCGACTCGGGGTGAAGCTTCCAGCGGGCGATCTCCGCCTCCGCCAACTGGGCCGCGGTGGTACGCTGCTGGCTCACTTGGATCGCAGAGAACCCACGCGGGAAGATGCTCAGCATCCCGTAGATGCCGAGCATGAGCACCACGAGTGCAACCAGCACCTCGATCAGCGTGAAGCCGCGCGCCCCCGCAGCGGCCTCCGGCCTCCCGCCTGCCGGACTGCGTCTTCCTCTCTGGCAATCTCGCCTTAGCCTCATCCCCTAATCCTGCGACAGCTACATGATTGGCCCCTCGGGCCATCCGGCACCGGGCGTCGGCTCCCTGTACATCTGGTTGAGCTGCTCCGCTGCCATCCGCCGAACGCTGCCATCCGCGAACAGCACGAGATCCTGATCTCCGGCATTGGGCTGGCTCGCCACACCCGGCCCCGAAGGAGCCCGCGAGCTCCGATGGTACGGACACCACGTCACCACCGTGTCGGCCGGAGGATACGGCTGGAACAGATGACGATTGTCGGTCACTCCCGGAATCGGCCGGCCCGGGTGCCAGAAGTTCCGACGGTAATAGACATCGTAGTTGCCCCATCCCCGCAGGAACGGCAGGCGGTCGCGCAGCGCTAAGTCGTCTTCAGACAGCTCCATCTCGTTGGATGGGCAGTGGAAAGTGTCGAGCTTCGTGATGCCCCCGCTGCCGCGGAACCAGAGCAGGCCGTTCAGTCCCTGCCCGCTGCGGTCTAGATCATCGCGCAGGTTGCCGGCGATGCGAGGCTCCGAGGACTCCGGTGGAGGCACAGCAGCATAGATCCCGGTGTAGTACAGCGTCAGCAGGCCCAACCCGCGGACGGGGATCTCCTGCCCGTCAATCGTGACGGACG
>DAOVEW010000260.1 GCA_030668755.1 Bacillota bacterium
ACTTCTGCGCGCAACGTGGCACGACTGCACCCCAGGCAAAGACGACGCCCGCGTTGGCACAGAAGCTCTGCTCGAGGCAGGCCTGCGCCAGCTCGAGTGAGAAGTCGCCTTGGGCGAGCATCGCCAGGCGCGCTTCGAGGACCTCGTAGTGATAGATGCCGGCCGGGCAGTCGGTGACATTCGAGACGAAGAGATAGGTCTCATTCGGATAGAGTGCGCCGGCGGATGCAGTCGCGCGCAAGGCGCGATCGTTCTCGTCGCTGGTGATGCCCTGGACTGCCCAGATGAGTTGCGCAAGCTGGTGGAGACTCATTGGCTCATCGCCAAAGCGCCGCCGCGAGCGCCGTTCCGCGATGGTCTGCCACAGGCCGGGCCCGGCTTCGAGCTCCGCCTCGGGCAGATCAATATGGCACAGGGGATTGTCATATATTTTGTACGGCGGCACAGGGGCGGCCCAGCCCGGGGAGGGCGTCATTCGCTGCCGGTAGTACTTCGTGCTTTCCTGATACCTGGGGCCGATCCCGGGGTCCATCGCCATACCGCTGCTCCTTTGCCCTCGACGGTCGTACGCTGCCTTGGTCATTTCGCGACGGGGGGCAGATTTCCTTCTCATGGCGTGCGGATCGCGGAGCAAACAGAGACAGATTGCCGCCTCCGATGATACGCGAGGCCGAGGTCAATACCCGAGGAGAACTTCTCAGCAGGACGAGCCTATCGCACTACGTGGTGACGCCGGGGATTAGTCGCACTGGCTGTAGCCACAGGAGTGGCAGGTGACGCAGCCGCCTTCGTATGCTAGGTTCCCGCCGCATTCGGGACACGCGCCGAGATGAGCCACGCTACTGTCATCGAACTCGATGGACAACTGCTGGCCGTTGTCACTCATGGCGCGCTCGAGACCCTTGGCGAAGGCGTCGGCGCACGAGAGTATCCGCCCGCCGCCGCGTTCCCAGGCGGGCATGTGGCAGCTTATGCCCTTCAGTTGCCGGACGACATTCTCAGCCGAGATGCCGGAGCGCAGTGCCAGAGACATCAGACGCGCCAGCGCTTCGGTCTGCGACGAGGCACAGCCGCCCGCCTTGCCCATGTTGCCGAACACTTCGAACGGGCCGCGATCGTCGCTGTTGACGGTGATGTAGAGCTTCCCGCAGCCGGTCGGCAGCGCGCGCGTGACGCCGTGAACCTCATCCGGGCGCGGCTTCGGCTCCAGCGTCGCTGCCGCCTCGGCTTCATCCTCATACGTCTTCGCGGTGGTGAGCACCTGCTCCTCGCGACTGCCGTCACGGTACATCGTCACGCCCTTGCAGTCCAACTCGTAGGCCAGCCGATACACTGCGGCCACGTCATCCACGGTCGCTTCCTTCGCGAAATTCACAGTCTTCGAGACCGCGTTGTCGGTGTAGCGCTGGAACGCCGCCTGGATGCGGATGTGCCACTGCGGCAAGACCTCATGAGCGGTGACGAAGAGACGCCTGATGTCGGCCGGGACACCCTCGACGTCAACCAGCGAGCCCTTCGCCACGACCTCCTGGATCAGTTCCGGGGAGTAGAAACCGCGCTCCTTGGCGATCTCCTCAAACAGGGGATTGACCTCAGTCAGCGTCGTCCCGTCCATGACATTGCGGCTGAAGGCCACGGCGAAGAACGGCTCGATCCCGCTCGAGGCCCCCGCGATTATCGAGATAGTCCCTGTCGGCGCGATGGTCGTGGTTGTTGCATTCCTCTGCCTCAGCGCGTTGCCATCTGAGTTGAAAGCGCTCTCTTCCCAGTTGGGGAAGACGCCGCGCTCTTCGGCCAGTTCCTCCGAGGCCTTGCGGGCCTCGGCGTGGATGAACCCCATCACCTTGTCGGCCAGTTCCACCGCCTGCTCCGAGTTGTAGGAAACCCCCAGCTTCACCAGCGCATCAGTGAACCCCATGATGCCCAGCCCGATCTTGCGATTGCCCCGCGTCATCTCCTTGATCTCGGGCAACGGGAAGCGGTTCATGTCAATGACATCATCGAGGAAGCGGACTGCCGTGTGGACTATCTCCGCGAGCATGTCCCAGTCAATCCTGCCCCCGGTGAGCTCGCCCTTGACAACGTTCACGAGATTGATCGAACCCAGGTTGCAGGATTCATAGGGCAACAGCGGCTGCTCGCCGCACGGGTTCGTGCTCTCGATCTCACCTGCGGCCGGGGTGGGATTGTCGGCGTTGAGCCGGTCCAGGAAGATAATGCCGGGGTCGCCGCCCTCCCACGCCAGATGCACAATGCGGTCGAACACCTCGGCCGCATTGAGCTTCCCCGTCGTCTGCCCGTCGCGCGGGTTGATCAGTTCGTAGTCGTCGCCGCTGTCAACCGCCTGCATGAACTCCTCCGAGACGGCGACGGAGATATTGAAATTGGTGAGCCTTGACTTGTCCCGCTTGGCTTCGATGAAGTCCATGATGTCGGGATGGTCAACGCGGAGAATGGCCATATTTGCTCCGCGCCGCGTCCCGCCCTGCTTGATGGCCTCCGTCGCCGCGTCGAAGACGTTCATGAAAGAGACCGGGCCGCTGGAGACGCCCCTCGTCGAGCTGACGATGTCGTCCTTGGGCCGCAGCCGCGAGAAGGCAAACCCCGTACCGCCGCCGCTCTTATGGATCATCGCCGTGTTCTTCACGGCCTCAAAGATGCTCTCCATCGAGTCATCTATCGGCAACACGAAACACGCCGAAAGCTGCTGGAACTCCCGTCCCGCATTCATCAGCGTCGGGCTGTTGGGGAGGAAGTGGAGGTTCACCATCAAGTCGTAGAACTTGTCTTCCCAGTGCTTGACCGTGGCCTCATCGGCCCCGCGCAGGGCTTCCGCCGAGGCGATATTCTCCGCCACTCTGCTGAAGAGGTCCACCGGACTCTCGATCGGCCGGCCGTCGTCGCCCTTCTTCAGATATCTCCGCTCCAGGACGGCGATCGCGTTGTCGCTCAAGTCAACATCTGCACGTCTGGCGGCACTCATTGGGCCACTCCCAACCAATCTCACTGGACCGTGTTCTGGTCTCTGGCGTATTGCAGTCAGGTCGAAGAACTGTTCCGCGGAGTCATACCCTATGCAAGTTTCACCCACACAACCTGTATGAGGTTACACTATAATAGCTTCGGCGCGCCGGAGTCAAGAACCTTCTTGCCGGCCCGCCGATGACACTCTCCCGCCGTCAGTTTCCTACCTGCAGGCCGACCTCTGCGCACAATTCCTCCCGCCCCTCGACCTCCATCTGCGCCGCCAGCCCCAGCCGCCTATTCGTCCTCCTCGGAGCCGTCGGTCGCCTGTTTGACGACCTTCGCCACCGCGCTCACTATGCTGCCCTCGTCCGGCGTAACTATCTTCACCCCTTGCGCCGAGCGACCGGTGCGGCGGATATGCTGGACTGGCACGCGCACCAGCACGCCCTCGGAAGTAATGCACATGATCTCGTCGTCGTCATCAACCACCAGCACCCCGACGACCGGGCCATTCCTCTCC
>DAOVEW010000309.1 GCA_030668755.1 Bacillota bacterium
GCCGCAGGGGATGAGCAGGGAGGTCGCCGCGCTCTCCGGAGAAGCCTCTTTGACCGGCCGGATGGCGAGCTTCGAGAGTATCGCCTGCGCCCGGTCGGAGGTGAGATAGCTGAGGTAGGTATCTATCATTGGATTCTTGCTAGCGGCGAAGGGAACAGCCACCACACCAATGTCCTCCGATGCATGCTCGCGCAGGAACATCGCCAGGCAGAGGGTCATGTTGGAGTGGCCGAACATGACGCACGGGGCGTAGGTGATGCCGGCGTCAACCTTGCCCTGCTCGGCCAGCTCGCAGGCGGTGTGGGGAGAGGCGGCGACGACCAGCTTGGGCTCGACCTGCTCCCAGAGCCGCTCTTTCTTCAGGGCCGAGGCCAGCGCCCATCCGGCGGAGTCTCGGGTCGGATCGGGGATGGCGATCTGTTCGACGTCGGCGCGCGCGAGGTCCTGAAGAGACTTGATCTGTTTCGGATTGCCCTTTGCCGCGGCGATGATGACCTGCATCTCGCCAAAGCGCTTTTTGTGCACGGCGTCAACCAGACCGCCCGCTTCGACGAGCCGCATTTCGGGGCCGTCCATCATCAGCAGGATGTCGCCGCTGCCGCGCCCGGCCGCCAGGTCGTCGCACAGCTTGTTGACCAGCGCAACCTCGAACTCGATATCAACTTCGGGATGGTCGGCGAGGAACTCCTGATGGATCTCGCTGCAGGCGCGCTCCAGTACGTGGGGGGCCACTATCTTCAGCTTCTGGCTCCGCGGCGGCCCTTCTCGTACACCACATCCGGCTGTCGCAGAGAGGAGACAGAGGATGAGTAAGAGTACGATCACGGGGCATCTGAATGCTGTCCGGGGAACAGACACTCGCACGCTGCTTTGGCTCATGGGCTAACTCTCCCAACTACAGGTATCTCACGTATACGTGTACATTACATGGCAACTATGACGATTTCATGGCTGATGTGTAGAACTTGCTTGAACGGCGCGGCCTCCGACGGCGCACCTTCGGACGCTGATGCTTGGTAGCCCGGCCGACACCTGAGAGAAGGATGGCAATGGGTATCCATGCGTGTCGGCAGGCGGCGAAGAGGAACTCGGCCGCGGGACGGCCGGGTAGGAACGTGCGGAGATGCGCGAGCGTTCAGCGGCGCAGGCCGAGCTCGGAGGTGATCCGGGCGGCCGCCTCTTGGTTGACGGCCGCGTCGAAGGGCTGTGAGACGTCGAAGCCGCTGGGGTTGGGCAGGTGCGCGTCTAGCTGGTTGACGACGGTCTCAGCGAAGAAGAGCGGGGGTTGTTCTGCAAGGAAGCGGAGCGCCAGCGCTGCTCCCGCGGCCGTGTCGAGCTCGAGGCTCCGAAGGACGACGTCGGCGCGCGCTTGGGGCTCGGGAAACTGGTCGAAGAGATCCGCGAGGCGGGCGACATCCCGTGTCTCGGCCAGCACTGCGGGCAGGTCCTCCGGGGAGACCTCGCCGGACGCATGAATGCCTGGCGCGTCATCACGCGCCTCGGCAGCAGCGTGGCCGGGCTCCACGGCGGCTGTGTGAGCATGGCTGTGGAGGGCTCCCTTCAATCGAGCGCCGACTGCGCGACCGACTCCGACCAGCAGCGCGAGGCACAGCGCAAAGGCCAGCGCAATGGCGCCCGTTTGCTTGAGCGCCTTTGCGCGGTTGGACGCGCGCACGTTGAAGAGAATCGCGGAGACAGCCACGAGGGCGACCGCGTAGGCCCCGATGACAAGGGGTCCCGAGGAAAGGTCAGCGACATACGATACGACCAGTCCCGTGATGGTGGCGAGGACGCCGAGAGCCCAGCCGAACAGAAGCTGGTAGATGAGGCGGTCGGTGATCAGGGTCGCCATGACCGCTGGCGCCACTAGAAAGACGAAGACGAGAAGCACCCCCGCGCTGCCGACCGATATCGTGATGACGAACCCAAATGAAAGGTAGAAGAGGAAATCCCAGAGGCCGACGTTGAGCCCGTGGGCGCGGGCGGCTTCCGGGTCGTCGGAGATCAGCAGAAATGGCCGGCGGAACACGAAGTGAAAGATGCCGATCACGAGGTAGACAAGCGCGACAGCCTGGACCGTGGGCCACTTCACCCAGAGGATCGAACCGGTGAGGATGTCCTTGATGTGCTCGGCCCCGTGGGGCGCCTTGTCGATGAGAATGATGGCTGCGGCTGCTGCGATCGCATACACGAGTCCGATGACGGCCTCTTGAGGAACGCGACTCTCGCGCGTGCGGGAGAGGGTGAAGACGGCTGCGGCAATGGCCGTGAGCGCGACCGAGAACCAGAAGGAGGCCTGTGTGTGGAGTGGGATGCCGAGCAGGAAACCAAGGAGGGCGCCCAGCGCGGCGATCTGGGCGAGGGCGAGGTCTACGAAGATGATCTCCCGCTTGATGACGTGGATGCCCAAGTAGGACAGCATGCCCACCATCAAGACACAGAGGCAGAATGACGGAAGCATAAGCTGAAGCACAGACGCCGCGTTCATCTTCTCTCTCCTCGCGGATTCATCAGATCGGGGCGGCCCCGACGAGCGGGGCCGCCGGCCGTTGGAGACTGGGCGCTAGGTTGCGATGATGCCCCCGCTGTAGGCCGCGTCGAGCAGACGCTCAACCCACAGGTCGAACAGCTCGAAGTAGTCATCTACGTCGGGCTCACCGCCCACGTAGAGCGGGACGATGACGGGAATGGCGCCGACCTTCGAGGCGACTCCCTTGACCTCTTTCTCGCTGAAGTAGTTGGCGGCGAGGATGATGCGGATGTTACGGTCTCGCATGAGCTGAACTAGGTCCGCCACGTGCTTGGCCGAAGGCGGAATGCCCGGCTTGGGCTCGACCGTGCCCGCCTCCTGGAGGCCGAACAGGTGGACGAAGTAGACCCAGTTCTTGTGGTAGGTGACAATGGGAGTGCCGCGCAGCGGCCGCATCTGCTTCATCCAACCGCCGAGGTAGTCGGTCAGCGGCTTGCCGCGGAAGCTCCGTCCCTCCAGGAAGGGAATGAGTCTTCCTTTCTCGGCGAGGTCGCAGAGCGTCTTACCGCCGAGAAGCCGCACGAGTTCTGCCCCGAACAGGCGATCGTCGAACTCCTTCTCGAGGGCCTTAAGGTTGTGTTCG
>DAOVEW010000170.1 GCA_030668755.1 Bacillota bacterium
CCCTTCTTGTCGACGTTGATGCACGGCCCCTCGAGGTGCGCGCCCAGCGGCTGGGCAGCGTCCTCGATGGGGTTCTCCTGGCACTCATGGATGGCCCGCACCGAGGTCATGATGGCGTCTGGCGCCTGGGTGAGGGTCGTCGGGCAGAACGAAGTCACGCCCCGCGTGGCGAAGAACTTCGCCATACCCTCGATTGCCTCTCGCGTCCCGTCCATCGTATCATGCCCCGCGCTGCCGTGGACGTGCACGTCCACGTAGCCGGGGGCTACGACATCCCCGCCGGCGTCGATCGTCTCCGCCACGTCCTCCTGCCCGACGCCGGGGCCGACCGCGACGACCTTGTCGTCCTCAATCAGGACATCGGCTTCCTCGAAGACATCCAGTGGGGTGAGGACTCTGCCGCCCCTAATCGCAATTCGCATCTATCGAACCTTTCTCGTCGCATCGAAGCGCGACTAAGTGAGGGCTTTCAGTGGTCAGGATATCGCCTCGAACAGCTTCTCTTTCTCGTAGGATATCGCCTCGGTCTCGATGCCGCGAATGGAGACGGTCTCGACCGACAGCATGGGCTTCTGCACGACTTCGAGGCCGCGGGCCTCGAGATGCGCGATGTCCTCGGCGGAGACGGTGACCGGTCCCGTGGGCGTGCGGTGGAGCAGCACCTGCTTCACCTCCCGCGGGATGCCCTCTCCGCGCATCATCTTCTGCACCTTCTCCGACGTCCCCGATGGGTCGTTGACGACGAGCCGGTCTACGACCTGCTCGGCCGCAATGTCGTCTCTTCCGGTGGTGTGCCGGACGGCCTGCTCGATGCTGCGCAGGTAGTCGTCCACGGTGTAGCCTGCCGTCAAGAGCAGGTTGACCGGGTTGCAGACCAGCGTCACCCGCACGCCCCGCGCCTTGGCCGCCTGGAGCTCGTCCCACAGCCCGGACAGGATGAAGAATGTGTAAGTGCTCTCGTGAGCGTTGCCCGGCGGAATAACGATCGACCCGCCCGACTTCATCCCCTGTATGATCTCGGATAGGAATGGGTTGATGCGGGGATAGAGAGGGCGGATCTCCTTGAAGACCCAGTCGTTGTTGAAGGCCTCGTTGGACGGCCCGTGCTCCACCTCGGCCGGGTACCAGTCCACGACCTTTGCGTTGGCCAGCTTCCTGGTCTCCTCTTCGGCAGACTCGGGCGGGGCATCGGGGAGCATCGCGTTGGGCACCATGTCCCCATACTCGAGCCCGTTTTGGCCGTCTCCCTTCGCGAGCAAGACGCGGTTTACCCCTCCAACTGCGCTCCGGCCGCCGGAGTGCTTGGTGACCAAGGTGACCTTGTCGAACGTCATTGCAAGGATCACGCCCAGAGGGCTCGCCTTCATCTCCCGTTCGAGCAAGTAGCTCCCAGACAGATACCTGTCTTGGTCTATCGTCCTCCGGCCGTTCCGGTAGGCCCCCACGTGGACCATGGTTCCGCAGTGGAGCAGGTTCTGGAGGCTGGCGCCGGGCAGGACTGCGACGCCGCGAGAGACGAGCTCCGCTTGAATGGCCTTCCCCATCTCCACCAGAAAGGCCCTGAACCTCTCGAGGGTAGCCTTGTCGCCCGGCCGCTTCTCGATGGCTGCGTCGACCGCGTCGGCGAACGCGACATCGGCCGTCTTGTCGCCCAAGTCCTTGGGCAGGCGGCTGTTTGTGACGGAGTAGATAGCAGGATCTGCGAAGCCGCCCCCCAGGAGGTTCATCGTATCGCCCGGGATGACGGGCCAATAGCCGAAGTGGCGGTAGAGATCCCAGCGGATTCGGGCCGAGTGCCCCCCCTCGTCTATGGGGTTGGCGACGCCTGCCACTCGCTTGCCGCGGTCGAGCAGCAGCCGGCAGACCGCGGCCGCGCCGTGGCCGCCGCCGGGGACGACGAAGTCGTAGGGGGCGCGCGCAGCGTATTCCTTGCGGGCCTCATCAGGAGAGGGAACGGAGAGCTTCGATGTCTCACACATGGTGGCGCAGCTTAACCTCCTCAGTCTTCAGGGCCGTGCTGCAGGGGCTTGAGGACTCGCAGATCGGCGAAATGTAGGACTTCGACCGGCGACCGGCACGCTCCTGCTCACTCCGAGCCTGCGGACTGTGCCGCCTCCAGCCGCCGAGAGAAACTTCACTTCTTCTCGTCCAGCGGTCCGACGCCGGAGTAGACGGCGAAGCCGCCATCCACGGCGATGGTCGTGCCGTGGAGGAAGCTGCCGGCATCCGATATCAGCAGGAGGACCGGCCCCAGCAGTTCCTCGGGATCGCCGAAGCGTCCGAGCGGCGTGTGCGATATGATCGAGCGCCCCCGTGGGGTGAGCGTCTTGTCGTCGGCCTCGAAGAGCAGTCGGTGGTTCTGCGTCGTATCCAGGAAGCCAGGGGCTATCTCGTTCACCCGGATCTCGGCGCCCGGGTAGTCCACCTTGACCTGCACCGCGAGCCATTGCGTGAAGTTCGTGACGGCGGCCTTGGCGTTGGAGTAGCCGGGCACGTTCGTCAGAGGCGCAAAGGAGCACATGGAGGACGTGTTGAGGACTATGCCCTTGCCCTGCTGTGCGAACCGCTTGCAGAAGATCTGCGTGGGGAGGAACGTGCCCTTGTAGTTGAGCGCGAAGACCTTGTCCACTTCGTCCAACGAGAGATCGGTAAAGGTCGCGTCGCGCTGCACCGTTGCGCCGGCGCGGTTGCCGCCCGCGCCGTTGATGAGCACGTCCACGCGCCCGAACTCCCTCAGGATTCGGTCCAGCGCGGCCGAGACGCTCTCAGCGTCGAGCACGCTGCAGGCAATCCCGATCGCCTCGCCGCCGTCGGCCCGGATCTCCGCTGCGAGCTGCTCGGCCTTGTCTCCGAGCAGATCGAGCAGCGCCACCTTAGCTCCTCGCGCTGCCAGGCCCCTCGCGATGGCGCCGTAGATGACGCCGGCTGCTCCGGTGATGGCGACGACTTTGTCGGAAATGCTGAACACCCTGTCTGGCTCTTGTGTCACCGGGCGACCTCCTAGGACGGCGCATACGGCTTGAAGTTGGCCTTGAACTCGGCGAGAGACTCGCGGATGGTGTCGACGTCTCCCGGCTTCTTCCGCTTCCCCACCAGGGCCAGCGGGCTCGACATACCCAGCACCGGCATGTAGCCGCGCTTGGTGATGTGCTCCTGGTACTGGGGCCCGGTTTCGGAGTTGACGCCGCCCGTGGGCATGATCATGCGGCCCGTATGCCGATCGCGGACGTACGGCGCCAGCAGCGCGCCGATGCCGCCGGGGCCGTGGACTCCGGCGGGGAACACCTTGACGCAATCAGGTTCGAGTCCGTCGTCGCGCTCGATGAAGTATTGGAGCTCGGTCGGCGAGAGGATGGCCGGAGCGGAGAAGACGTCGGCCTCGCGCGTGAGGCGCACGAAGTCCTTGCCCTCTCCGCAGCCGCCCATCACGTTCGCCGGCGCGACGATCATGTCAAACCCCAGGGAGATTGCGGCCTCCAGCTCCTTCGGGTTGATCACACTTCCTACGCCGAGCACAAACGGCTTCTCCTTTGGGGCCTCCGCCCGGCGCTTGAGGAGCTCCTGCATCGCCTCCTCGACGATGCCCTGCGGGATGCGGAAGGTGCACTCGGCCACGTATCCCGCCTGGCACACCTCCCACATCGTAGTCACCAGATCATCGGGCTTCTTCGCGTGGTCGCGATTCATCACGACCACCACCCCCGACTCCCGGAGCACCTTGTCTACCCGCGAGCGATCTCTCTGATATTCCGCCATCTTCACACCTCCGTTAGCGCAGCGCGCTGACGCCGCCGCCCTTGAGCGCGCGCTGCACCTCTTTCTCGACTTCCCTCTGGGTGACCATCGTGGTGTCGCCCGAGGTCTCCTGCACCAGAATCCCGTGGGCTGCACCCCACTGCACGGCCACGTCAACGTCCTGTCCCTTCAGCAGCGCCGCGGCCACTCCCGACATGAAGGAATCGCCGCCTCCGGTCCGATCGGCGATCTCCACGTTCTCCCTCGCCACGGCGAGGTGCATCTTATCTTCGGCGACATCGTACAGCACGGCACCCCAGTGGATGCGGTCGGCGGTGATGGCGGCCCGCAGTTGGGTGCCGATCAGCTTTAGGTTTGGGTAGTCCTTTGCGACGTGGCGGAGCATCTGCTGGTAGGCCTCGAGCCAGACCTCGAAGGGGTCGCTCGTGGCCAACTTCTCGGCCTCGTATCCGAGCGCGTCGAAGAAGTCGCCCTGATTGCCGACCAAGAAGTCAGTGTGCGGTACGATTCGGCGGTTGATGCCTCGGGCCTTCTCCTTGTCCGGCTCCACCTTGGCCCGGTAGTTCAGGTCGAAGGAGCGAAACACTCCGTGCTCCCCCGCGGTCTGCACAGCCTCGAGGGCCAGCTCTGAGGATGTCGGTGAGATGAGCGTGTAGATGCCGCCGGTGTGGAACCAGCGCACGCCCTTCTCGAATAT
>DAOVEW010000371.1 GCA_030668755.1 Bacillota bacterium
CGTAGCCGAGATTGACGGCCGGCCAGTGGTATTGTGCGGCAACTTCTTCGGCATGATGTACTGCCTCGACGCGCGAACGGGCGCCATAGTGTGGCGACACAAAGTCGGGCACATGATAAACGCCACGGCTGCTGTCGCGGAGGTGCGCCGCACACCCATGGTGCTCGCAGCCGGCTACGACCGGTGCCTCCACGCGATCAATGCGCGAACTGGCAAGACAATGTGGCGATTCCCCACCCAGAAGTACATTGCCGCGTCGCCCGCGGTTGCCCTCATAGATGGCGCCCCAGCGGTGTTCTTCAACTCTCTCGACAACCTGCTCTTTGCGGTGGATATTGCGACAGGACAGAAGCTGTGGGAGTCTGAGACTGGGGCAATGCTCTGGCCATACGAGACCAGGGGGGAATGCGTCTGGTCCTCTCCGGCGGTCACCTCCCTGAACGGGCAGGCGGTGCTGCTCTTCGCCGCGTATGACGGCAGGCTCTACGCCTTCAGCAGCGGATCGGGCGAGGGTGGAACGGAGCCGGCCCAGGGAAGCACGGCACGCTCTTCCGGTCAGCCGACCGGACGTTCCTTCTGGCTGCGCTTTCTCGTCCCTGCTCTTGGGCTGGCGCTGGTAACCGCTGGGCTTGCAGTCATCCTCTTCGGGAAGCGCGCCGTACCGCCAGACGCGAGCTGATGTCCGTTGCACGCGCCAGGGCCCTTTTCGCCCCCTGGCTCACCCTTCCGGCCTGCCTGCTCGGATGGGCGACAGTCGTTCCTGGCGCGCCTGCCTATGCAGGGCGAGGCCAGCCTGCCGAAGGCCGGCGGCCACTATGCTTCCCTCCGCGATACCTGCAGACCCTGGGGGCCGCAGCCGCTGATATGCGGGATGTTCACGAAGAATTCTGGTGTCCGCCCTTCTTCTGTCATCGCCCTTTGCTACGCTTCGAGACGAAACAGCACCCAACGGATTCATATGGACGGAGGCCGCAGATGATTCCGGAAAACAGCTCCCAGTTCATGACTCTGAAGGAGGCGGCCCGCGAGCTCCGGCTCAGCGTCTCCACACTCAAGCGATACATCTACGCGGGGCAGCTCCGCACCTACCGCACGCCGGGTGGGCGCCACCGGGTCCGCCGAGCAGACCTGGCCGCGCTTATGGGCGCCGCGCCGCTGACCCCTGTCACGGAAACGGCGGCTCTGGAGCGTCCCGATGCTTTCGCCGACGAGGTCGTCGAGCGGGTCGGCCGCAGGCTCGGGAGGAGATTGGCCCGTCTGGAGATGGAGGTGGAGCGCTTGGGATATAGCCTGGATGCCATCTCGGCTGCCCTGCGACGGCCTGCGATCCCTTCGCCCGAAGCTGTCCCCGTCGCGCCGTCTCCCGGCGGCTGCCAAATAAGGGTCCTCGGACCAGGCTGCCGCGCCTGTGACCGGCTGACCGCGCTTGTCCAGGAAATCGCACGCGTGCTCGGGATCGGCAGCGAGTCGGTCAGCCGCGTGAAAGAGATTGATCAGATCGCCGAATACGGCCCCACTCCCTTGCCCGCCTTGGTCATCAACGACCAGCTCGTCTCCGCTGGCCGTCTGCCGAGCAGATCTCGACTGACTGAGCTGCTTCGGTGCTGCCTCTCAAACTAAGGTTTCCGGGAGAGAGATCTGATGACTACACAACCCCAGGAGCCCCGCAGGAAGATCCGCCGCATCTCCTTCGCGGACTTCCGCAGTGCCGTCCCAGGCGACTCCTGTGCCTGTTCGGGCGGAGAGCAAATCACCAACCTGGCCAGTCTGGCGGCCAGGCAGATCGAAGCCACCAGGCCCGCGGAGGCCTTCGACGACCTGCTCAGCCGGAGCGACGAGGCCCCAGTGCATGGTGTCTGGCACCACGTCCTCGTGGGAGAAATCCTCCTCACCTGCATGCGAAACGCGGGCTACCCGATATCCGAGGAACTCATAGACGAGGTCACAGACCGCGGCCGACAGATACCCGGCGGATCCTGCGGCTTTCTCGGCACCTGTGGAGCATTGGCCAGCGCGGCCTCCGCCTACGCCATCCTCCTCGGATCTACCCCGGTCGCGACCGAGGCGCGAGAGCGACTGCTCGACTTCTGCGCTCGACTGGCGGCCCGCCTCGCCGAGGTCGGCGGCAGCCGCGGCTGCAAGAAGAGCAGCTACGTCGCCCTCGAGACGGCCCAGCCCCAATTCGCCAAGCTCGGCTTCGAACTGCCCAAAGAAGACTTCGAAGGCCGCTGCCGATTCTTCTCCGCAAACGACACCTGCGACGGACGAGACTGTGTCTACTTTCCAAAGCAGAGCTGACCCGCACCAAGAGGGTATGCAAGCATCTGCCGGACACGACGCGGCGACTGCGCCGACTCCGGTGGTGCCACTCCCGGGCCTCGCCCCTCCGAGGCGGCCCGCCTGGTCGCGTGCGCTGCTGGCCGTTATTCCCCTCCTAATTGTGCTCGCGCTCTGGCAGGGCCTGGCCGTTGTCGTGCAGCAGCTCCGCGATGTCCTCTTCCCCACCCCGTATGACACTGTGCGGAGGCTCCTGGGTCTCCTGCACGGGCAGCCACTCCTTGAATTCAACATGTATCGTCACCTCACCGACAGCCTGCTCCGCTGGGCCGCCGGATTCGGCGTGGCCATGGTTCTCGGTATCATTGCCGGGCTGTTGCTGGGCTGGTCCCGGCCGCTGGAACGCCTCGTCATGCCGACAGTCCACGTCCTCCAGCTCATCCCCGGGTTAGCGTGGATTCCCGTGGCGATCTTGCTGTTCGGCATCGGCGAGCGCTCCACCA
>DAOVEW010000212.1 GCA_030668755.1 Bacillota bacterium
ATCCCCCTGGCCCCGCCGCCGAAGGTGACCACTGGCCGCGCTCCCGCAGGCGCCTACGCCTCACACCACCGCAGCGTGTTCTCGATCAGCTCCTTCGCTTGAACCTCGCTCTCGCACTCCACGTTCAGGAACAGCCGGCGCGGATCGAATTCGCGACACGCCTCCTCCACCTCCTCCGGCTTGATCAGGAAGGTGACCCCCACCCCCGCCTCCTGGATCTCCCGCAGCATCCGCCGGTGGACCAAAGCGCTCACGCCCGGCTCCGGCACCCACTGGATGCACTTCAGCCCCTCTTGCGCTAGCAGCGCCGGAACGTGCACCTCCGTCCCGACCCCGTCCAGGTGATACGCGCCGTCGTCCAGCGCCTTGTACGTCTCCCCCAGTTCCCCCACGAACAGATGCGAGAACACCTTCGGCGAGATCATCGAGTTGAGGTCACACTGCGTCATGTATGTGCGGCCCCGGGACAAGATCGGCCACCACGGGGTCGTCACGTCCTGCCGCCCGACAAACGCGGTGTAGTTCGCCTCGTAGGCCTCAATCCACAGTGGATGACAGTGCTCGACGGCCGCCTTCACCGCCGCCGGCCGGTCCAGGATGTCCATCAGGAGCTGATTGGTGCCCACCGCGCTCGCCAGAATGTCGGCGACCCCGCCGATGTCCGTGAAGCTGACGACCACCTCCTCGCCCACCTCATCGAGGAGCGCGTTCGTCGCCGCCATGATCGCCGTCCACCATTTGCCATCGGGATGAAACTGCAGGCTCGGGAACTCCTCGATGTCCGAAAGAAACTCCGGGAACCACGTCGTGTCGGGGGAGCTGAAGTCCGCATCTCCTCCGATGCACGCGTGCAGCGCGCCCGGCCCGAAGTTCACGAAGAAGTGGGCATAGCCCTCGGCCAGGTACGCGGTGCGGGCGACTCTGTACCGCGCCTGGGCCACCATGTTCTCGGGAAGGATGCGGTCTCTCGGATCGGCGACGTCCGGGGGCGGCACAGACGTGTCCGGCTCGTCCTTCGGTGAAGTGATGAACAGCAGTGGACGGTCCGTGTCCGCGCCCGCCCAGAATCGATCGAAACGCTCGCAGATCTGTGGGTGCTTCTCACAGAACTTTATCAAACACCTCTCCTTACAGCACGTCTGATACCACGCGCTGCGCGTCGCGACCTCTCGGACGCTGCTCCGAGCGCAGTGGCTGGATCGCATCCGAGCAGGGAGCTAGATGTGCTTTGCGTGTTCATCGGCGCCGACAATGCAGTTGCTATCAGCACACACATCGCGCTTGTCGCTCTTGCCCCTTGCCCCTTTGCGTGGTATCAATGAATGTGGTCGCGAGGCCGGACCTCGCGTTCCCATATTCAGCCGAGCCTCCCGCCTCTGGCGGCGGGTGGGCGCGGGCCAAGAACGCCCTTCCTGGGCGTTCTGGTTTTTGGCCGGACAACACGTGGGCCCTGCTCTGCAAAGTTGGTGCTGTGCCCCTGCTCCGCCTCGCCAACACCGCCAGGGCAGGGCTCGCCACTCCCTCGCCCATGAGGCCCGCATCCGCATCATGCAGGTGATGTATGACGGCCCCAAGGCCTCGGGCGAGCTCTCCGAGGCCACAGGCATCAGAGGTGCCTCAGCTCTCCGCCTCGCCCTTCTCAGCCGGATTCGCCCTCTCCCATTCCCCCTTGAACTGCCCCAGCAGGTAGTCCAGCTTTTCGCTCACCCGCTGTGCCATGCTCTCCTTCAGCCCCGTGATCAGCAGCGACCTCTGCCAGGTCGCGCCGCTCGTCATGATCTGCCTTCCCGGGCGCCGCACGGCCACCGGCTGGTTTAAGCTCACAGAGAGACTCGTCGCAGCCGTATCCTTCTCGCCGTCGGGATCCGCGATCACGTGGCCGACGGCGATCACCAGCAGCCGGGGCACATCCCTATTGCCGTGCCCCTCCACAATCGTCAGTCCGGCTAGGTTGCGGAGGGACGCCCGCATCTTTGCCTTGATGCTCTCTTCGTCCGCGCCGACGAGTTCTCGCCAGTCCGCGGCACCGGCGACGTGAACCTGTAACTGAATCCCCTCAAGCCCCTCCATCCCGCTGTTGCTCAGTGCGACCGTGAGCCGGGGAGCGGCGCTGCCCCCGCCGCCCTCCTCGCCGTTCGCGCCCGCCGCCAGGGCGGCGAGGCCGACCACCGCCAGAAGCAGTCCCGTCACAGTTGCCCATCTGCGTGCACCCATCTCTGCTTCCTCCCTCTTGTGACGCACTCCCCGAGTGCTCCCGTCAGGTGCCCGGCCCTCGGCAGACGCCTACAAGAGCAGGCCCCTCCTGCACGGGCTATCACTCCACCGTCGCGTGCCGGGCCGCCATCTGCTCGCGGCTCTGGCCGAGGCGCTGCTGAAGCGCAAGCACGACCGCGTCGAGCGCCAACAGCGCGCACTGCTCGAACAGCGATCCCCCGTACTGCGCGGACGCGGCTTCAGCCCCCCGGCCGATCGGCGCCGGAATGCACACCATCAGGTCCGCCATTCCTCCCAGCGGCGAGTCTGACACCGCCGTCACCGCGGCGACGCTCGCACCCGCCTCTGCCGCCAGTTCCGCCCGCGCTCGTGTGACCGCACTCTCCCCCGTGCCCGAGATCGCAACCAACAGGTCGCCCCTCCCGACCGGCGGTGTGCTCGTCGCGCCAACGACATGGCATCGCAGTCCAAGGTGGCACAGCCGCATCGCGAAGCACCGCCCGATGAGCCCGGAACGGCCCTCTCCCGTCACAAACACGCTTCCTGCTTTCACGACGGCATCTTCGAGGGCGCTCACCTGCTCTTCAGGCACGCGCTCTAGAGCGTCCTCGACTTCGTGAACTACCAGCTTTGACTTCTCCCGAAATGTCGAGCCGGACATTCTTGGCACTTCCTTCGCACTGCCTTGAGGATTCGCTTCCCGGCCGCCCGCCTCCTTGGGGCCGCTCTCCGCCGTGCTCGCCCGGCGGTGCCATTTCGAGTCCACATAAGCAGAGTAACCTCGGACCTTCAATCGATTGTGGAATATAACTATTGGTTCCTGGGGAGGTGAATATCGTGGCGACGATGAGGTTGGTCTACCGTCGCCGCTGTGCGTTTACGCTTGTCGAAGTGCTGATCGTCATCACGGTCATTGCCATCCTCAGCATGATCGTGATTCCGCGGGCGATGTCAGCGCGGCGCCACGCCAAGGAAGCACAGCTTCGCGGCAACCTCAAGGAGATGCGCGACGCGATTGAGCTTTTCGAAGCGACAACCGCGGCCTGGCCGCCGTCGCTGTCCGATATCATGGCCGCCGACGGCTCCGCCGTCAGCGGCAACTTCGACGGCCGCGGCGGGTGGGTGGACCGCAGTGCTTACGACGGGCCGTATCTGTGTACCGGCGACGGAAACCTGCCAAAAGACGCGTTCACCGAGGCTCAAAACTGGAACTACAGCAACGCAACGGGTGACGTCCACAGCTCCAGCACCCTCACGGCAATAGACGGCACTGCTTACAACACCTGGTAAGTTCCGCAGCAAGGATCGACGCGCTCGGGTGCCGTCCCGCGAACGGCGCCCAGCGCCACGATGGCCGGCGCCACAAGCGCGACACCACCGGATTCGTCAAGAACCTGGATGGTCAGGGTGTGACTGCAAAATCTGTATCGGTAGAAGCGACATTCTTGTCGTGACCGTGTCGGCACAGGAATGTGCCTCCTACAGACCCCCGCCATCCAAAGCACCAATAAGAAACGGGCAGACCCGACTCTCAGCCCGGGCAAGGCAGGACCTTGGGCCTCTCCCCGCTCCACCGAGCCAAGCGAAAACGGCCGGACACCTGGCGGTGTCCGGCCGAATGCGTGCTTGCGCTCAGCCCCAGCCTTACAGCCCCACCGCCTCCCCCCTCTTCGCCGACCGCGCCGCCGCCAGCACGAGCCGCAGCGTCTCCGCCCCCTCCGATATAGGGCACCGCGTCTCGCCGTCGGCCTCGATGGCGGCGAGTAGATCGAGCGTCTCCGCCAGGTGGCCGTTCTTCTCCGAAGCGATGCTGAGCTGCGGCGAGGGCGACCGATCCGTGTAGTG
>DAOVEW010000288.1 GCA_030668755.1 Bacillota bacterium
TGTGCCCCGCCAGGTGTCATTCTGAGCGAAGTGGCTAGGTCGCCTCTGGCGACCGCCACCCCGGTCCGCCTACGGCGGACTTAGGGGCGAAGAATCTGTTCTAGTCTCACGAGGCTGTCAGCGCAATTGTGAGACAGCCACTATAGTAACACCGGCCCACGATCGGCCTTGCACAGTAGGGAAACAGGGGGATTCCTGGGGAGTGATATGAGGTGTGTCTTGTGCATTCGGGGTCGCGGGGGCCATTTGGGCGTAGTCATCGTCAGGAGCCTTAGAAGCGAGTGAAAGGGGGTGCGGGGGAAACGAATCGCTGGTCGTTTCCCCCGCCAGGCCTTTCCGCTCGGCATGGATATGCCGAGCGTTACCATAATACAAGAAACTCAATAGAAGGGAGACTGGACCGTGAAGGAAATCGTCCAGCGCGCCGTCGAGAAAGCCCGCGCCGCGGGCGCCAGTTACGCCGACGCGCGCGCCATCGCCAGCCGTCGCCAGGAGATCAACACCAAGAACGGCGCCCCGGAGGCCCTCAGCGACTCCACCGACCGAGGCCTCGGCATCCGCGTCATCGCCGACGGCGCGTGGGGCTTCGCCGCCACCTGTTCGGTCGAAGCCGCGGACGTCGCCCAGACCGCCGAGCTCGCCGTCCGCATCGCCCGCGCCAGCGCCGCCCTCGCCAAGGGCGAGGTCCAGCTCGCACCCCAGGTCCCCATACAGGCCGAGTGGGCCTCCGACTACAAGACCGACCCCTTCTCGGTCCCCCTCGACAAGAAGCTCGCCCTCCTCCTCGACGCCGACAAGCTCATGCGCGAGGTCTCGGGAGTCCGCGTCGCCGCGGGCGAGCTCACCTTCGTGCGCGAAGAAAAGTGGTTCGCCTCCAGCGACGGCGCGGAGATCGAGGAGAGCCGCATCCAGTCCGGCGGCGGCATCGAGGCCATGGCCGAGGGCGGCGGCGAGGTCCAGCGCCGCTCCTACCCCAGCTCCTTTGGCGGCGACAACGCCAATCTCGGCTGGGAGTTCGTCGAGGGAATGGACCTCCCCGGCAGCGCCCGCCGTATCGCCGAAGAGTCCGTCGCTCTCCTGTCCGCCGATGAGTGCCCGTCGAAGGTCACGACTCTCATCCTCGACGGCAGCCAGCTCGCCCTTCAGGTCCACGAATCCTGCGGCCACCCCACCGAGCTCGACCGCGTCTTCGGCACCGAGCGCAGCTTCGCCGGCGCCTCGTTCCTGACGACGGACAAGCTGGGCGGCTTTCGGTACGGATCGGACATCGTCAACCTGTATGCGGACGCTCGGATACACGGCGCACTGGGAAGCTTCGGATACGATGACGAAGGCGTCCCCGCTCAGCGCGTTGACCTGGTGAAGAATGGGATCTTCTGTGGCTATCTAAGCTCTCGCGAAACAGCGGCCCGCCTGGCCATCACGAGCGGCGGCGCCATGCGCGCCAGCGGCTGGAACCGTACTCCCCTAATCCGCATGACTAACATCAACCTGGCGCCGGGCGACTCGAGTCTCCAGAAGATGATCGAGGGGACCGACGACGGCATCTACGCCGCCACCACCAAGAGCTGGAGCATAGACGACCTCCGCCTCAACTTCCAGTTCGCCACCGAGATCGGCTGGGAGATCAAGAACGGACAGCTCGGCCGGATGCTGCGCAACGTCACCTACCAGGGCGTGACCCCGAGATTCTGGGGAAGCTGCGACGCCATCGCCGGCAAGGACGAGTGGCGCCCCTGGGGCATCCTCAACTGCGGCAAAGGCGAGCCCATGCAGACCATGTGGGTCGGCCACGGAGTTGCCCCCGCCCGCTTCCGCAATGTCCGCGTCGGCGTCGGAGCCGGAACCCAATGACATCTGCTGTAGGGCGGCCACGCCTGTGCCCGCCTCTCCCTCCTGTCATTCCCTATAGAAATTGCGTAGGGCAGGAGCGTGTCTCCTGCCCCGCTGTAGCCTAAGGAGACCACCAATGCTTGGTGAAACGAAGTGCTTCCAGCTACTCGACGCCGCCCTCGGGGCCTGCCAATCCGACCAGGCCGAGGCGATCCTCCACATCAGCAACGGCGCGCTCACGCGCTTCGCCGACTCCATCATCCACCAGAACGTCGCCGAGCGCAGCGCCATGCTCTCCGTGCGCGCCGTGCTCGGCAAGAAGATCGGCGTCGCCCGCGGCAACCAGCTTGCCCCCCAGGAGGCCGAGTCCGTCGCGCGCCGTGCCGTTGACCTCGCCCGCGTCTCCGCCGAAGACGAGCACTTCGTCTCCCTCCCGGCCCCCGAGCCGCTCCCCGCGGTCCACACGTGGTCCGACGCCACCGCTGCTTCGACCCCGGAGTCCCGCGCTCAGGCCGTCGCGACCATCGCCGCCATCGCCGAGAAGCGCAATGGCCGCGCCTCCGGCTCCTTCGCCGCCGACACCTCCGAGGTCGCCATCGCCAACTCCCTCGGCGTCCGCGCCTACTTCCCCGCCACCGACGCCAGCCTCGTCGCCGTCGTCGCCGACGACGACTCCAGCGGCTACGCCGACTGGCGCGGCACCGACCTCTCCCAGCTCGACCCCGAGGCCGTTGCAGAGACCGCCGCGGCCAAGTGTGCGGATGCCCGCGGCGCCCAAGCCATCGAGCCTGGCGCGTACACTGTCATCCTCGAACCCCTCGCCGTCGGCGACATGCTCTTCATGCTCGCTTACATGGGTCTCGGCGCGCTCGCCGTCCAGGAGGGCCGCAGCTTCATGGCCGGCCGAATAGGGGAGAAGCTCTGCGGCGACGACATCACCATCTGGGACGATGCCACCGATCCGCACCAGCGCGCCGTCCCCTGCGACTGGGAGGGCGTCCCCAAGCGCAAGCTCACCCTCATCGAGAACGGCGTCGCCCGCGGCCCCGCCTATGACTCCTACACGGCCAACAAAGAGGGCAAGCAGTCAACCGGACACGCTCTCCCCGCTCCCAACACTCTCGGCCCCGTGCCCATCCACCTCTTCCTCCGTTCTGGCGATGCAGCCCTCGACGACATGATCGCCTCGACTGGCGCCGGACCTTCCGGCGAGCGCGCCATCCTCGTCACCCGCTTCCACTACACCAACATCGTCCATGAGAAGCGCACCATCTTCACCGGCATGACACGCGACGGCACTTTCCTCATCGAGAGCGGGAAGATATCCCGCCCCGTCAAGAACCTCCGCTTCACCCAATCCATCCTGGACGCCCTATCCTACGTCGAGATGATCGGCCGCGACTCCCACCACTTCGAATACGCCCACGTCCCC
>DAOVEW010000390.1 GCA_030668755.1 Bacillota bacterium
GCTGACAGCCTCGCGAGACTAGAACAGATTCTTCGCCCCTAAGTCCGCCGTAGGCGGACCGGGGTGGCGGTCGCCAGAGGCGACCTAGCCACTTCGCTCAGAATGACACCTGGCGGGGCGCAGAGACCCCGCCCTACAGAACAGGACCTAGAGGCCAGGCGTTCTGGGGTTTACGAGACAGCCACCAAGTCTCGCGAAACACCGCTCGTGGTTGCATGACGATGGGTTTCGCGCAATTCAAAGGGGGAGGCATATCCTCCCCCTTTGAGGATCCCCCTCCTGCCTCAGCCGGACGGGGCCCGCGCGCCGTGCAGAAGGGCGGCGGGGTATCCTTCGCAAGCTCAGGACAGGCTCCGACCCGGCCCTACAGTTGGGGCAGGAGGGGGGTTGGTGGGGTGAGAAGTGAGGGCGATGAGATTGGAGGGTGTGAGGATGTATTACGATGAGTACGTGATGCACCGGTATGAGGGGAACCCGATCCTGGGGCCGAAGGACTTTCCGGGTGCGGAGTCCATCTTCAACCCCGGACAGACGATGTACGGCGGCAAGACGATTCTGCTGTGCGCCATCGACTGCCCGCCGAGGGGGAGGCCGCAGACGTATGTGGCGGAGAGCGAAGACGGCGTGAACTTCAGCATCCGGGAGGAGCCCTTCATCACGGGATGGGACAGGCCGCCGTTCGACATTGCGCTGGAATCGCCGATAGATAATCGCATCACGAAGATCGGGGACACGTACTACATCGTCACTCCCGGGCCGGGGGACTACGGGGATGTTGCGATCCTGGGCAAGACGATGGACTTCGAGACGTACGAGCCCGTCGAGATCATCGCCGCGCCCTCGACGCGGGTGCCGTGTCTGTTTCCGGAGAAGATCGGCGGGGATTACGTGAAGCTCGACCGGCCCTCGCTGGACGTGAGCCGGGGGCACAGCCACATCTGGCTGTCGTACTCGCCGGACCTGATTCACTGGGGGCGGTTTCGGAGGGTGTTCGAGGGGCGGCGGTGGGCCTTTACGAAGATCGGGCCGACGCCGCCGGTGAAGACGAAGGAGGGATGGCTGGAGATCTACCACGGAGTGCTGCAGAGCTGCAATGGGCTGCGGTACTCCATCGGTGCGATGCTGCTGGACCTGGAGAACCCCGAGAAGGTGATCGGCATGACGCGGCTGCCGATACTTCAGCCGGACGCGCCGTACGAGTATATGGGCAAGGTGCCGAACGTGTGCTTCACGACGGGATGCATCGTGGACGAGGAGGAGGACCGCATCCGCATCTACTACGGCGCGGCGGATACGTACACGTGCCTTGCGACGGGGAGCCTGAGCGAGCTGCTGGGCGAGTGCAGGAAGTACCGGAGGTGGTACGACTGAGTGGGCAAGGCGGGCACAGGCGTGCCCGCCCTACTGGAGGCGGCTGCGCCGCCTATGCAGGCTGAAGCCCGCGGTACCCGGGGCTCCCTATGCACTGGACAGGCTGAAAACCCATTCGGCTTCGCTCGGGGCAGGAGGCCCCTCGTCTGCGCTCGGGATAAACTCGCTCCTGCTCAACGGGGATGGGCGGCGAGGATGGCGCGCTCGCAGTCGAGGTCTTCGGGGAGCGGGATGCAGGAGAGGCTCGACCTTATGGAAGCGCCCCTGCCTCGGAGGCGGCTTGCGGTGTCATAGGTCGGGCACAGACTGGACGTGCGCGGGGCTGCCGGTGCCAAGCGACTGATCCATGGCCTGCAGGATGGCGATTGGGCGGAGGTACGACGCCGGCGGCAGGGGTTCTTCGCGGCTGTCAAACATGCCCGTGAAGAGGCGGATGCCAGCGATGTAGAGGTCTTCGTCCCAGGGAAGCTCGGTGTGGTGGGCGCCGTCGTCGCCATAGGCGGCTGCGGTGAAGTTGGCGGCCCACCATTCCTTGAGCAGGTTGTGGGTGACAAGGGGGCCGTCCCGGAAGGTGACCGTGGCGACCGCGTCATCGCCGTGGCGGACAGCAGTGACTTCGAGCGGCTCACCGGGGAGGAGATTGCAGACCATTTCGACCTGATGGATGCCATAGAAGAAGACGCCGCCGTACTCGCTGATTACGTCGCAGGGGCCGGCGGTGACGAGGGAGCGGAGGCGGCCGAGTTTTTTGGCCGCCTGGTAGAAGGTGCGGACGGACTGCTGGAGAGGTACGGTGCTGAAGCTCGTGATGGGTACGTTCTTGGAGCGGGCAAAGCGGACGAACTCGATGCCCTCCTCGATATCGGTGCAGAAGGGTTTGTCCACGAAGACGGGGATGTTCGCCTCGACGAACGGCCGGGCGGCCGAGAGATGGTCCTTGCCGTGTCGGTGGTCGAGCATGACGCCGTCGATGTGGCCGATCATGTCGGGGGGCTGGTCCACGATATTGGGGATCTGCCCTTCCCGAGCGGCCTTGGCGGCGAACTCCGGGGTCTCTCCCCAGACGTGGGTCACTTGGGCCCCGGGGAGGGAGCGCTGGATGTTCAGGCTCTTCGCGATGTGAGCACAGTGGCTGTTCTCGGCTCCGACGATTCCAATGCGCATGTCCTGACTCCCACGGTCAGTATTGAAAGGTTCTGGTTCGGGACCTCGGTAGATTGTCCTGCCGGCCGATGAAAAGTGAGACGGAGGACGGGCGTCCTGCCGGGAGGGGCGGAGGGGGAG
>DAOVEW010000171.1 GCA_030668755.1 Bacillota bacterium
CTTTTCCAGGAGTGCCGTGATCTGGTCATCGTCGCCCCAAGCGAGCTTCATACCGTCAACATCCACGGGCTCCAGCAGTCCCGTCTCCACCGCCTCAGTGAGCACGCCGATGAGGTTCCCGCTCGATATCGTATCGATGCCGAGGTTGTCACAGAGCTGGTTGCCGCGCAGGATCGCAGCGAAATCCCCGACGCCCAGATTCGATCCCAGCATACACGCAGTCTCGTACTCCGGACCCTCGGTGATCGTGCCCTTGTACTTGCCGTTCTTGACGAGGCAGACGTTGCCGCAAGACATTGGACAGCCGAAGCATGCCGTATCGCCGATCTTGTACTCCTCGTACATCTTGAAGCCGTCGATCTCGCTGGCATCTTCGAACACGTTCTCCCGGAAGTTCCGCGTGGGGAGCACGCCCGCGCTGTTGACGTAGTCCACTACCGACATCAACCCCTGCTGCTGCCAGAACTCGAACAGAGGATGCGCCGCCAGCTCCTTCATCGCCCGCTCTGTCAAGAGACGCAGGCCGGCGACGTCGGCCACGGGCAGGTCTTTCCCGCCCCGCACGGCGATGGCCTTGAGCTGCTTGGATCCGAGCACGGCTCCCATCCCGCAGCGGCCGGCGTTGCGGCTCCAGTCGCAGTTGATCGTGGCGAAGCGGACGAGCTTCTCGCCCCCCGGGCCGATCGCGGCGATCCTCACCTCGTGGCTCCCAAGCTTCTCCTTGATGGCGCCTTCGGCCTCGAGCGTGCTCTTCCCGGCCAGCTCGGGGGCGGGGACTATCTGAACCTCATCCTCGTCTATCCACAGGTAGCTGAGCCGCTCGGCGCGGCCCGTAACTACAAGCGCGTCATACCCGGCTTGGCGCAGCTCGGTACCGAAGTTCCCACCCATGTTGCTCTCCCCGTAGATGCCGGTGAGAGGGGCAAGCGCCGCGAGGGCGGTCTTGGCTCCGCCGGGCAGATAGAGTCCGGTCAGCGGGCCCGGCGCGATGACGAGCACGTTCTCCGGGCTCAACGGATCCTTGATGTTCTCGAGCTGATCGAAGAGCAGCTTTGCACCGAAACCCCGACCCCCGAGGTACTTGAGCGCGAACCGCTCACTGAAGGGAAGCACGCGGGCGCTGCCCTCAGTCAGGTCCACCCATAGGATCTTGAAGTGGTAGCCGCCCTCAATCGACTTCTTCTTTTTTCTGCTCCCGCCCGATCTCCGCGTAGCGGAGCTGCTTGCGTTCGCCTTTCTCGACATAGTCGACCTCTTTCATGTGGGCGTATCGGAGCACTGTGGCCACCCGATTGGCCTCCCCCAGCTCGTGCTCAGGCACGTACTGCAAGGCGCCTTTCGGGCACTCCTTCACGCACTGCGGATGGCCCCCGCACAGATCGCACTTGAAGGGGGTTGGAACGTCATCGTGGACGAAGATGGCGCCGAACGGACATGATATGACACACTGGCGGCACGATACGCATCGGTCCGCGTCTATCTTCACCACTCCGTTGTCAATGCTGATGGCGTCGGTGGGGCAGTTCTCCCGGCACTTCGGCTGGGAGCACTGGCGGCAGACGACCGGCATCCTAATGACTGGGTGCGGGTAGAGCGCGATCACCCGGATCGCGGACTTCTTCGGGTTATTCACTCCAAAGTGGTGGAGCGCGCAGACGACTTCGCAGAGGCGGCATCCTGAGCAGCGCTCGGGCACGACCGTCAATCGTTTGGGCACGGTTCTCTCCTGCCGCAAGAAACGCGGTCGGGCCGGCGCTCTGCGCCGGCCCGCACCCCTACCTTCCCACCAAGAACGTTCTCGACCGCGCCGAGCTCCACCTGCTTACGGACAGTCTTGTGGATGCAGGGAACCAATCGGACACTGTGGAACGCGATGGCGAACACCTGAGAGGGCGCGTTCTCCCGTCGGGCGGCCCCGGAGACAGCGATCTATGCGGACTTGGCTGGCGAGCTCCTTCGTACGGCACTATCCCAGCTCGCGCCCGCGTCGGCGCAGCACGATGCGGATTCACGTTGCGCGCGGGGAGCGGGCATCGTTTCAGGTCGGCTTCCGGACCGCCGCAAAGGTTCAGGAGGTGACGGCCTGGGCCGACTGCGACTCGCTTCCCGTCACAGTGCGCCGCGTGGGATATGTGCCGCTGCCACACCACAATACCGACACCTCCCTCGAAGAGCTCGACGGCGTCGGCCATGTGCCCGGCTACGTGCCCGACCCGCTCTTTCCGGAGACCGCGCTCCGCGCAGGACCGTTCGAGACCAACGCCTTCTGGATTACAGTCCAGGCTCCGTCCGACGCTCGTCCGGGATTGCACCGGGTGGCGATTGCGTTGACCGTAGGCCAGGAGCATGTGGCCGGGCTCACCGCGACGATCAATGTGCACCGTGCAGCGGTCGAAGGCCGGCGGGGTCTTCCCGTCACGCAGTGGTTCTACTGCGATGCCCTCGCAGACTGGTACCGAGTTGCGCCCTTCTCCGACCGGTTCTGGCCCATCGTGGAGAAGTATCTGGGCGATCTCGCCGCGCACAATGTTGACACGTCCCACACCCCGCTCTTCACCCCGCCCACCGATGGCGTGAAGCGCCCTGGCCAGCTGCTGGGCGTGCGCCGCGAGGTGAACCGCTATCTCTTCGACTGGTCCCTGGTGCGCCGCTGGGTTCATACCGCGAAGAAGCAGGGCATTCGCCACTTCGAGTGGCCTCACTTCTTCACGCAATGGGGAGCAGAGCACCCCGCCCGCATCTACGAAGGCCACGGCGAGGATGAGAAGCCGCTGTGGGAGCCGGAGACCCCGGCGCTCTCCCCCACGTACCGGGACTTCCTCAGCCGCCTGCTTCCGGAGTTCAAGCGATTCCTGGAGGAAGAGGATCTGCTCGACCGGAGCTTCTTCCACATCTCCGACGAGCCCCATGGTGAGAGCGGCATCGCCAGCTACCGGGGAGCGAGGGAGCTCGTACGCGAGCTTGCGCCGTGGATGAAAGTGATGGATGCGCTGTCCGACATACGGTTCGCGCGGGAGGGGCTGACTGACTTCCCGATCGCGATACTATCGGCTGCGGCTGACTTCCTGCGAGAGGGGCATCCTACATGGGTGTACTTCTGGAGCGGCCCGCGGGGGCGCTACGCCCAGCGGCTGCTGGACACTCCCCTCGTGAAGACTCGCATGCTGGGCTGGCTCCTCTACCGGCTCAAGGCGAACGGCCTCCTTCACTGGGGGTACAACTACTGGTACAGGAGGCAGACCAAGGAGCTGATCGATCCCTACCAGGTCAACGACGCCCATTCGTGGCCCGACTGGGCCTACGGCGATCCATTCGTCGTCTACCCGGGGGAGGATGGACCGGTGGACTCCCTCAGGTGGGAGATCTTTGCCGAGGGCCTCCAGGACTACGCGCTGCTCCAGAGCGCCGGAGTCGAGCCCGACGATCCGATGCTCTCAGACATTGAGGACTTCGCCGAGTTCCCCCGCAATGAGTCGTGGATCCACCATCGTCGCTCCGCTCTTCTAGCAAGGCTTGACAAGCGGTAGAGGCCGGAGGCAAAAAGGGATGGGCAGCGCGGTGTGAGAGCTTCTCGTCTGCATCACCAGTGCCGGCCGCAAGATCTACGCAGACCGACTGCGATGCGCCCAAGCCCATTGAGGAGGGCGCCGACTCGCTCGTGATACGCGTTCTCAACCAAATCGAGGTGTTCGACACACACCTCAATCACTGAGGCCAACAGGAGAGAGCATGCCATATCCAGCTATCGAGCCCAGCCCGGACTTCAGGCGGCTCGAGACGGTGTTGAGGCGCGGTATACCCGACCGGGTGCCCTTCATCGAGCTGTACATAGATGAGCCAGTGATGGTGGCCATCCGCGGGACGCCTTTTTCCGAGGACCCAGAGGAGCGGGCCCGCGAAATGGCCCAACTCTACCTTCGGCTGGGATATGACTATGTCTCGGGGGGAGTGCGCATACCACTGCCGCGGCGGGACCTCAGCGCGGCCGACACCGCGGCCCTACCCCTGGCGGCTCGCGCCTGGGTGAACGAAGGTCGCGGTACAATCGAAACCTGGGAGGACTTCCAGCGCTACCCCTGGCCGAAGCCGGAGCAGATTGACTACAGCGCTCTGGAGTGGGCGGCGGCCGCGCTGCCCGAGGGGATGAAGATAATCGGCGAGGGGCCGGGCGGCGTGTTGGAAAACGTGATGTGGCTGATGGGATACGAGCCGTTCTCCTATGCTATTGCGGATGAACCCGAGCTGGTAGAGGCGATGTTTGATCGCATAGGGGAGCTTCTGCTGCATATGTTTGACACCATGGCGAGCCACGAGGCGGTGGGCGCATTGTGCCTCGGCGACGATATGGGATTCAAGACCTCGACCATGATATCACCGGAGGCGCTGCGCAAGTATGTGTTTCCGTGGCAGCGGCGGCTGGCCGAGGCGGAGATC
>DAOVEW010000340.1 GCA_030668755.1 Bacillota bacterium
GCCTGCACCGCGTCGTACGCGTCGCTCCCCGTCGTCGGCAGAAACTTCTTCTGGCCGAACGCGGCCACCCGCTTCGGCTTGAGCCCGGTGATGAAGTGCCACGCGTCCACGTAGTGCACGCCGACGTACTCGAACGGGCTCGACTCGTGAGCCCAGAGCCGGAAGTACTTCAGGGGCATGTACTTCGGCTCCTCGATCCACTCGTGGCCGTGCAACATCTCGCCCAGGTCGCCGCGCCGCACGCGATAGCGCGCGAGGCGCACGGCCCGGTCCAGTCGCTTGTGGTAATCCGTGCCAACGTACACCGCCTTCTTCTCGGCGGCCTCTATGATCTGATGCGCCTCTCCCACCTTGAGACAGAGCGGCTTCATGACGATCACATCTCGCCCGACCTCAATCGCATCCAGGGCCATGCGCGTGTGGAGGTGATCGGGAGTGGCGACGACGACTACACCGTGGTCGCCCAGCTTGTCCATGGCCTCCTTGTACATCTCCGGATGCTTGTCGTCGGGCTTGTATCTGTCCGGGTCCGGGTACCCTGTGAACTCCTCACTTGGGAACGCCTCGCGGCACTGCTGGATGATGCCGGAGTTGAGCGCCGAAACGGCGATCTCTCCGAGAACGCCGCGGCGCCGCTCCTGGAACAGCGTGGGAAGCACCACCTCCTGGCTGATCATGCCGCCCCCGATTAGCAGTACATTCATGCGCCTATCCCAGCTCATTGCGCGCCTCCTCGATTGCCTCTCGCAGGACCGATAGTCCCTCCAGCACCGCCTCCTCCGGCGTGACGAGCGGCGGCGCGATCTTCACCGTCGCGCCGCCCAAGCCGACGGGGTGAAACATCAGCAGCCCTTTCTCGATGCACCGATCCACGATGCTCGACGCCAGCTTCGCATTCGGCTCGGTGCCGCCGGGCGCCACCATATGCAGTCCGCCGACCATGCCCTTGCCCATGGCCGCGCCGCAGACGTCGGAGTACCGGTCACGGGCCTCGCACAGCCCCGACTGAAGCACCTCGCCGACCTCCGCGGCCTTTCCTGGGAGATCTTCCTTCACGATGATGTCCAGGTTCGCCAGTGCCGCCGCGACGCACACCGGGTTTCCGGTGTGGGTGCTGGTCATGCTCCCCGGCGGGTACTGGTCCATCAGGTCCGCCCGACCGATGACGGCCGACAGCGGCATGCCGCTCGTGATGCCCTTGCCGCAGCACATGAGGTCGGGCACCACCCCATAGTGCTCGAATCCCCACATCGTGCCCGTGCGGCCGAAGGCGGCCTGCACTTCGTCGAAGATGAGGACGATGTCGTGCTCGTCACACCAGGCGCGCATCTTCTGCGCGTACTCCTTGGGCCAGAAGGCGGCGCTGCCGCCCTGGTAGGTCTCGCTGATGACGCCAGCGATGCGCTCCGGCCCAAAGCCCTTTTCTTCGAGTGTCTTCAGGAACAAGTCGAAGCTCGTGTCCTCGCAGCGGAAGCCGTCGGGGAACGGCACTTGCACCATGTCCGGGTCGAGGTTCACGATCCACTCTTTGAGCGCAGGAATTCCGCCGATCATCTGCGCGCCGAGCGTCCGGCCGTGGAACGCACCCTCGTAGCTGACGATCCCGATCTTCTTGTCGCCTCCGACCGCGCGACCGCGGGTCCGCGCGAGCTTGATGGCACACTCGGTGGTCTCAGCGCCGGTGGTCAGCAGGAAGACCTTCTCCAGCGGGTCGGGCGCGAGGTCGGCCAACCTATGCACGAGCCGGGCGCGGATCTCGCTGGGGAAGCAGTAGTTGTGCAGCAGCGTCTTGCCGGCCTGCTCGCAGATCGCCTTCGCGATCTCCGGCCGGCCGTGGCCGGCGTTGGCGACCAGTACGCCGGAGCTCCAATCCATCCAGGTGTTTCCCCAGCGGTCGTGGACCTGGAAACCCTCCGCCCGATACCAGATGACCAGCCCCTGGCCGCGCATGGAGCGGGGCTCATCGCGGTAGAGGGCCTCCAGGATCGGGACGGACTCCGGCGCCGGGATAGGTGTCTGAATTCTGCGGAACTTCGTCTGGACGCGGGGTACTTCTCTCGGTGTGATACCGAAATCGTCCACGTGCCATCCTCCTCCAGGACGGTGATGCCGCCGGCCCGCTGCGCCCTTGCGACGCGTCTCTCATCCCGTCCCCCAGCGCGGCCGGCCGAAGAACAAGAACCCGCCCCATGATAGCACATGGGGCGGCCCAATCAGGCTAGACATCAGGCTAGACAGTAGTTCAACGGCGGGGAGGAAGGGTCCTGCTGGGGGCACGTCCGTGCAACGGCGGAACGACACGCCGGCAACCCGTTGGGCAGCAGCCTCGGGCGGGCTTGCCTCCTGCCACTGTATGCGTCTGTCGGGCACCCGTAGGACCGTCCTGAGCGCGTTCTTGGCTTGTCCGGGCCGACGCCTGCTCGTATGAGGTGAGACCAGTTGTGCGCGTCAAGGTCTTGTGAGACTGCCCTTACGGTCGCCGCGTGTGCTACAATGTCTATGGAGTGGGCCGAGCGTCCGCGCCCGCCGTGGTCAAGGCTGTGGCGGGTGAGGAAAGTCCGAGCTCCACAGGGCAGGGCGCTGGGTAACACCCAGGCGGGGCGACCCGACGGAAAGTGGCACAGAAACATACCGCCCACCTCAGGGTGAGCAAGGGTGAAATGGTGCGGTAAGAGCGCACCAGCGGTGTGCAGACACACCGGCTGGCCAAACCCCGCCCGGAGCAAGGCCAAATAGAGGGCGACCCGCCGTCGGCCGCCTCGGCCGCCTAAGGCGGGCGGCGTTGGCCCGACGCCGTCGAGCCCCGGGTTGGCCGCTTGAGGCTGCAGGCAACTGCAGTCCCAGATAGATGGACGCAGTGGGCACAGAACTCGGCTTACCGATCGACTGCTATGCTAGTGGACGGAGATCGCCATCCC
>DAOVEW010000161.1 GCA_030668755.1 Bacillota bacterium
GTGGAGCTGGTCGAGGTGACCGAGGACGGCATTGTGAAGGTCCGTCTTCAGGGCGCGTGCCGAGGATGTCCCATGGCTCAAGTGACCCTGCAGATGGGGATCGAGCAGGTGCTGAAGAAGGCTGTGCCGGAGGTCAAGGCCGTCGAGGCCATTGCATAAGAAGCACGAGGGAGCATGAACGCAGCGGCGGGCCGGAAGGCCCGCCGCTTTTCGATTGCCGGGATGACGGGTTCGCGTCCTCGCGCCGTTGGCCGAAGCGCCGTTCCACTGCGGCGCCGGCCTGCTCGCGCGTCGCGATGGTCCCCTCAATCTGCTGGTCGAGCAGGAAGTCCAGGACTTCCCCGACCCGGGGCCCTGGGCCGATCTCGAGGAGCGCCATCACCTCATCGCCGTTGAGCAGCGGCTTCATTCTCGCCAGCTCGGCGGCCTCTCCGACTTGCTTGACCCGGGTCCGCAGCTCAGATAGCCTATGCTGAAACTCGGGGTAGTCGGATGGCTCGCTGGCTTGGACGTCGGCCTCGGCGAGCACGATAGCGGCCTCGAGATGGTCACCCAGGTCGAACATCAGCCTCCGGATGGCAGAGTCGCTCCATTGCGATGTGTAGTAGGGGATGCGAAGATGGTGCACGATGAGCATCTCTACTTGCGCGATCAACTCCGATGGCTGTCGCAGCCGAGTAAGGATCTGCCGTGCGCGCTCCGCGCCGACCTTTTCATGCCTATGGAAGTGGACGCCGGATTCGTCGGTGGTGAAGGTCTCGGGCTTGGCGATATCATGGAGGAGGGCTGCGTAGCGCAGCACCTGCTCCGGCGGCACGTTGGCGAGGGTGTCCAGGGTGTGCTCCAATACATCCTTCAAGTGGTGGCGTCCCGGCTCCGGCAGATGAAGGCTCGTAAGCTCGGGGATGAAGTGGCGGGCGAGGTCCAGATCGAGCGCGAGCCGGAGGCCCTGCTTCGGATTGGACGATAGGAGAACGCCGTCGAACTCGTCGCGAATGCGCTCCCAAGATATGCGGCGCAGATCCTCTGCGTGGGTGGCGATGGCGGCGGCGCCCTCCGGGTCGAGCTCGAAGCCGAGCTGTGCGCAGAAGCGGACGGCTCGCAGCATACGCAGGGGGTCCTCGCGGATGCGGTCCTCCGGATGGCCGACGAAACGGACAACGCGCTCCTCGACGTCCCGCCGCCCGTGAAACGGATCTAGCATCTCGCCGGTGTGGACATTGCGGGCTGTGGCGTTGACTGTGAAGTCACGCCGGGAGAGGTCCGCGTGGATGTCTGTGCCGAATGCGACCGCTGGCTTGCGCGAGACGCCGTCGTAGGTTTCCGAGCGAAAGGTCGTGATCTCCGCCTTGACGTCATCCTTTGAGAGCCCCACGGTGCCGAACTTCTCCCCTGCAAGCCAGACCGAGTCGGCCCACGGTTCGACGCGGCTCCGCACTTCGTCCGGCCGGGCATCTGTGGCCAGGTCGAGATCACTGCTCTTGCGTCCCAGCAGTGCGTCGCGGAGCGAGCCGCCAACGAGGAAGAGCTGGCGGTCGGAGAATGCCTCTGCAAGTCGCTGAACGAGTTCTTCGGGCTTCATCTCGGGGAGATGCAGGATCGCTGCGCTGCCTGGAACAGGTGTCACTTCGTCGCGCAGCGGCCGCGTCCTTCTCCGCAGAGGGAGACGCCGCGGCCACTCGAACAGGAAGGGAGCCCGCAACGGCGGGCCCCCCTTTGTCGCAAGCTGTCGCTGCCGCTCCTACTGAGCAGCCGTGATCTTCACCAGGTCGATGTAGTGGGTCCAGGCGGTCTTCGTGCCGCTCATCCAGGTCTTCACCCGAACCTCCCCAGTGGGGGAGATGTAAGGCGCAGCATCGGGCACTGGCACGACAACCGTCGTGTCCACGGGCGCATCAACCTGGCGGATGTCCACGTCCACCCAGTTCGAGTTGGGGAAGTGCCACATCCGCGTCCGCTGATTGAGAATGTCGGAGGTCCCCTCCTGGTGGTACTCCGCCGTGATAGTCAGGCTCGACATGGAGTGAACCCCATTGACTGGACAGTTTAGGGGGTCGGGATAAGTACCCCCTCTGAGGATTTGTGCACGACGGGGTGACGGCCTCCAGCGCTGGGTCTCTCACCTCCCTTTCGCTCGCGGGCCACAGAGTCCGGGGACGAACGCATGTTAGCCCTCCGCCCAGGCGCCCCAGTAAGGGCGCGAGGACTGTGAGATGGCTGCTGGGAACTGCGCGCCCCCATCCATCGCTGATGGTTATCAGGCACGAGGCGCTTGGTCCATGACTACCCGTGAGCATAACTTGTTAAATGGTGCTCGACTGAGGAGGAAAGGTCAGGCCTTAGGGGCGAGACGGCCAAGCCCGCACCCTCAGAGGTTGGGGCCTCTGGGAGACAGAAGATGAGTTGTCGTACTGGCGAGGACGGGGCCCGGATAGTGTCGCAGAGCGCAGGCGAAGGACGTGCGGTGAACACTGATGAGGACCTCGGACGTGCGGGAGGGGTAAGTCGGCGCGCTGTCGTCACAGGGCTCGTCCTGATCGTGCTGCTGGCGGTCGCAGCCTTCTATGGCGAACTGCTGTACGGCGCGACCTACATGTTCGCGTCGGGGGTTCCGGCGATGGCGCCGCTCACCGTCCTCTTCTTGCTGGCGGCGGCCAGCCCGTTCGTCCACCGATTTGTAGGTTGGCAACTGAGACGCCGGGAGCTGCTCGCAGTCTACGGGGTGGTTCTGGTGGCGGCTCCTCTGGTTACTCACGGGATCCTGGCTTGGATGCTGCCCATCGGCATCATGCAGCAGTATCTGGCTCGCGCGATCCCGGAGTGGGAGACGACGTTCCTGCCCCATGTGCCGGCGTGGTTCTGCCCGACCGATCCTGCCGCTGTCGAGGCGTTCTTCGTTGGCCAGGCCGCGGTCCCGTGGTCGCTGTGGCTGGTTCCTCTGGCCGCCTGGTCGTCTTTCTTGTTAGCGCTCTTCCTGTCCACGCTCTTCCTCATGGTGCTGTTCAGGCGACAATGGGTCACGCACGAGCGGCTGGCTTTCCCGCTGGCCCAGGTCCCGTTGGAGATGGTTCGAGAGAAGGGAGAGGAGCGGATCGCCCGACTGCCCGGTGCGTGGGTCTTCTGGATTGGCTTCCTAATATCGTTCGGCCTGACCTTTGCCAGCCGGTTGTCCGGGATCTTCCCCGCCATTCCGAACATACCGCTGGGCGGTGTGACGCTGATGCAGTGGCAGAAGGTGGGCCCACTGGCGGGGCTGGGTGCGTTCGAGCTCTACGTGGTACCGTGGATGATTGCCGTTGCCTATCTTATCCCGAAGGAGCTCTCCTTCTCGTGCTGGTTCTTCTGGCTCATACGGGTGGGGCTCACAGTTGCGGCAATAGCCGCAGGCGCGACGCCGCGGCGGCCGGAGGAGTGGTGGGACAGCACGTTCCCGGCGCCCACATACCAGGGCGGCGGCGCGGTGCTGGCCGTGGCCGTATGGGCCCTGTGGGTTGGCAGGAGGCACTTGGTTCACGCCCTGCGCACGGCCTTCGGCCGCGGCACACCGGCGGGCGATGCAGAGGAACCGCTTGCGTATCGCTGGGCGTTGATTGGCTTCGTGGTCAGCTTCAGCTACCTCGTCTACTTCTGCTGGGCTGCCGGAGCGCGAGTGCTCGTCGGTGCAGCGATTGTGGGGCTGATCGTCGTGCACTACGTCGTGTGGGCGCGCCTGCGGGCCGAGACGGGGCTCGGCTTCATCCCATTTCCGCTCACGGTCAACAGCATGATGATCGTCCCCTTCGGCAGCGCCGTCCTGCGGCCCCGAGAGATCGTGACGCTCATGACGATGCGATGGGCCTACTTCCCGGGTTTCGGTGAGTCCTTCGAGGTGTGCACCGGCAACAGCTTGGAAGTATTCAAGATCTCAGATGCCGGACGCGTGTCCTCGCGCCCTCTGCTGGCCGCAATGCTCGGCGGTTTCCTGCTCTCGCTCGCGGTTGGGGTCTACGTAGTCATGAGTGGTATGTACCACTACGGGTACTTCCAGACGCGGGCGTCATCTTCCGGGTGGCTCACCCATCAGCTTCGGGCCGTCGGCACCTCTATCTTCACCGCGCTAACAACACCATCCCAGTTCGACCTCAATGGGACAATCGCCATGTGCGCGGGGGCGGCCGTGGTCATGACGCTGGGGATCATGCGTCTCCGTTTCTGGTGGTGGCCCCTCCACCCGGTCGGCTATCTTGCCGCCCATTGCTGGGGCATGCACTGGTACTCTCAGGCCTTCTTCATCGGCTGGGTGCTGAAAAGCCTTGCTGTCCGCTACGGGGGGCTCCAGCTCTACCGGCGCACCGTCCCTATGGCGATCGGCCTCATCGTCGGGGACATGGTGAACGACATGGTCTGGGTCATCGTCCGCATAGTGTCGCGCGGCCAGATCTAGCGGCTGCGTCGGCCGGGTGCTGTGGAGCCGGACGCGAGAAGAGGGGGCCCCCCAGGCGGCCGGGCCCCCACGTTACGGGGCGACGGTGGGCGCCGCCGGTATTGCGGGGCGGGGGTAGTCACCAACTCGCGGTTGGGGTGGATGGTGGGG
>DAOVEW010000346.1 GCA_030668755.1 Bacillota bacterium
CCGATTGGGGCACGGAGACGGTCCTGGATGTGGTGGAGGGCATGTGTGCCGTCCAGGTGGGTGACGCGACCTCGCCAGCCGGGGACCTCGGGGGCGAAGCTGCGAGCGGGAGCCCGGAGGGTTACCCCAACGGCGGCTCGACGACGGGCGCCTTGGCGCCCGTGGGCGAGTCGCTGATGCGGCCGCGCTACCCCGAGGAGTCGCGCCGCCGGGGCGAGGAGGGCGAGGTGCGGCTGCGCGTGTTGGTGGCCGTGACGGGCCGCGTTAGCAGGGTCGCGGTGGTCGAGTCCTCCGGCTGCGAGCGCCTCGACGAGGCCGCTCGCGGGGCCGCGGGAGGCTGGCGATTTCGGCCGGCGCGCCGCGGGGAAGAGGCGATTGCGGCGTGGGTGGAGATTCCGGTGGTGTTCGAACTGCTGCAGCCCCGGTGACGGCACGCAGACCCGCAGCACTCACAATGCGCAATAGACAGGAGGAATGGGAGAGAATGCCCAAAGGACGAACAGCAGTACTGGTGATGGGACTGCTCGCAGCCATCTGCGGCGGGGGCGCGGCCGGAGCGGGCGCTGAGCAGCAAGAACAGGGCGAGCCCCCGGTCTTCGAGGCAGAGCCCATGGTGGTGGTGGCGACCGGAGAACCGGAGGAGCCGGGGACGCTTCCGACGAGCATCAGCGTGATCACGCGGACGGAGATCGAGCGCTCGGGATCTCTGAATCTGATGGATCTGCTCGTGCGAGAGCCCGGGGTGTGGGTCTCCCGGCAGGGCGGTCTAGGCTTCGGGGGCGCGGTGTCGATCCGCGGGTTCGGGGGATCGCCGCCTACACAGGTATCGGTGCTGGTGGACGGACATCCGAGCCAGATGGGAATCATGGGCCACATCTTGCCCAGTTCGTACCTATTGGATAATGTCGAGCGCGTCGAGATCATGCGCGGTCCGGGTGGTGCTCGGTGCGGGAACATGGCGTTGGGCGGTGCCATCAACATCGTGACCCGCGCCCCCGCGGACGAGAAGAAGGCGGCCGGAACGGTTGCGACCGCCGGGACCTACGACACCTTCGGCAGGCAGGCGTGGGTGGCTGGCGGAGGGGGGATGACGCGATACAGAGGTCAGTGGGGACGACTGGCCACCGATGGGGACCATCCATTCGCTCGCTACCGAGCGGACAACTGGGCGCTCGCCGTCAACCAAGAGCTGGGAGGCAACTGGGAGGCGGCGGTGCGCGCGCAGCAGGTGGTGTACAAGACGTTCGACCAGAGAGAGGTGGCGAACGCGTACGCGGAGAGCCGAGATCCGCGATACATCGAGCAGGAATTCGATCGTCAGGACTATGACCTGGAGTTCACGCGGCAGCGCGGCGAACGGACGGTCGGGCTGAAGGTGTACCGGACCGATGGCGAGCACGAGTTCGAGGACGGCTTCCACTCACAGGACTACGGAGATGGCGTGATGGTCTGGGAGAGGCGACCGCTCGCGGGCGGTGCGTTGCGCTGGGGGGCGGACTGGGGCGAGTATGGCGGCGACATCTTCAGCCCGCCACCGCTGCGGAACCGGTTCTCGCGGCAGGAGACGGCGGCGCACTTCACAATCGACACGCCCGCCGGCGGCGCGACGAAGCTGTCGGCCGGGATGCGGTATACGAAGCCCGAGGACTTCGACGGCGAGTGGCTGCCACAGATCGGCGCCTTCCGTCCCATCGGCAGAGGGTGGTCGGCCTTCGGCAGCGTCCGGCGCGGCTATCGCGTGCCGAGCTTCCGGGAGCTGTTCCTCTTCGGGATCAACAATCCGGAGCTGGTGCCGGAGGAGGTATGGCAGTACGAACTGGGGGTGCGGCGCGCGCTGAAGGGAGGGGGGCAAGCGGAGCTGGCGTTGTTCCGAATCGATGCGGCCAATCTGATACTGGAGGGGCCGCGGCCCACAGATGCAGCGCCCGGGCCGCCGAAGCAGTTGATGAACGTGGCTGAGGCGCGGCGGGAAGGCTTCGAGATCGGAGTGCGGCAGCCGCTCGACCCGCGAACGGCGGTCTATGCCAACTTCTCCTACCTGGACCCAGGCGACGTGAAGCTGCAGACGGTGGGACGCAAGCTGGCAGTAGGTGTGGACCGCCGCGTGGGCAAATGGACGCTGTCCGGCGACCTGCTGCACGTCGCCCGCCTCTACGATCTGGATCAGACGAACACGCTGGTCGAGGTACCCTCGTTCACCGTGGTCAACCTCAAGGCCGCGCGGCCGCTGGCGCCGGGGCTGCGGGCCGGAATCGTGGTGGAGAACTTGTTCGACCGAGACTACCGAGCGGACCCGGCCTACCCGTATCCGATGCCCGGACGGACATTCCGATTCCAACTGGAGACAGATTGGTAGCAGAGCAGCGAGAGCAAGATGCATTGTATCGGGCCAGGGAGCTGTCGCTGGCCGGTATGTTGGGGGCGCTCGGGCTGCTGCTGCCGGTAGGGTTCCACGCGCTCGGCTGGGGCGGGAAGATATTCCTGCCGATGCACCTGCCGTTAGTGGTGGCGGGGTTTCTGGTGGGGCCGGGGATGGCTGCGAGCCTGGGGCTCCTCGTTCCGCTGCTCTCATCCGCGCTGACCGGTATGCCCCCACTGGCGCCGCCGATTGCCCCGCTGATGTCGCTGGAGCTCATGGCGAAGGGAGCTGCGGCGTCGCTGCTGTATCGGCGTCTGGCGCTGCCGATGTGGTTTGTGCTTCCGGTGGCGCTGATAGTAGACTGGGCCGTGTTAGGTGCTGCGGCCTACCTGGCGACGGGGTTCTTCGGGATCACGGCGGGGGCGATGAAGTACGTGTGGGCCGCTATCGTGCTGAGCTGGCCCGGCACCATGCTGCAGCTCATCGGGGTTCCGCTTGGGGTCACGGCTATCGAGCGTC
>DAOVEW010000074.1 GCA_030668755.1 Bacillota bacterium
TCTTCCCGAAGTGCTTCCCCTCGGGGAAGAAGGCGGGGAAGAACTCTGTGACGTGTCGGTCGCCCACGGCCGGGTAGGCCCCGAAGGCCTGGAGGAGTTGGCAGCAGAAGGGATGGACTCTGTCGGCCACGGCGTCGTCAATCCCCGCCGTACCGGCCTCCTCGGAGCCAGTGTTGAGGTGCTCCGGCCCGAAGCCCTCCGCCATGTGCTTTGCGGCGATCTCGCGCAGCGCCGGCATGGCATCCCGGCCATTCACGCGAGCCTCCACAAACCACGTCAAATGGTTTATCCCGACGGCCGTATACTGGAACTCTGAGCTGTCCGCCTCCAGGCGCCGGGCGAGGTGGTTGCCCACCTCGAATACTCCAATGCAGAGCCCCACCATGTCTGCCCCCGTTGCCTTTCGGACGGCTCGGCAGACGACCGACATCGGGTTCGCGTAGTTGAAGAACAAGGCGTTCGGAGCCAGCTCCATGACGTCCTCGGCAATGCCGACCATCGGTGGAATGATCCGCAGCGCCCGAGACGTGCCCCCCGGCATGACGCTGTCCCCCACGGGCTGGTAGACGCCATACTTCCGGGGGATGAAGAGGTCTTGTTCCCAGGCTCGTCGGCCGCCCACGCCGATTGTGCTGATCACGACTGTCGCGCCCGGCAGCACTTTTCGGCGCTCCTCTGTCGCGCGCAGCCTGACCGGCGCTCGCCTCGCCTCAACCATCTTCTTGCACATCCCCTCGGCCGCGGCGAGCGCGTCGCTGTCGGTGTCCACCAGCGCCAGCTCACACTCCCACCCGCGCCGAATGACGTCCGCCACCAGCCCTCGCGTGAACATAGCGCTTCCCGCGCCGATCAGGACCAGCTTCTCGTTCATCTCTGTGCTCCTTGCCTTTCTGGCTCTGGGCGTCTCCTTGGGAAGAGGGCCTATCTGATCCATTTCGACGCGGCCGCCGAGTTACACCTCTGCTCCTACACGGTCGAGCTGCACAGGAAGGCGATGTTATCCGCCGCCGGGCGAGAACCATTCGCATGCTTTGCGCGTCCAATAGTCACCAGCTCAGCGCGAGAGGGTACAGTGCCCACCTACACCTATGCCGTGCGCAGCCCTTCAGCGGAGCTCCTTCGGGGGGAGCTTGAGACCACCAACCTGCCGGCCGCTCTCGTTCGGCTGAGTGCCGACGAGGGACGCGTGCTGCGAGTCGAGGAACAGCGGCCCGGCATCCTCGCCCCCAAGCCCCGCATTACCGAGCACGAACTCGCTCTTCTGTTCCGCCACCTAGGGGCCATGGTCGAGAGCGGAGTCTCGCTCGGTGAGGGCATAGACGTTTTGCGCCGCGACAGCCCCAACCAACACCTCCATCACGTGCTCGATGAAGTGGCGCGCGCGCTCAGAAAGGGGAGACCTCTTTCCGAGGCCCTTGAGCGCTTCCCGTTTACCTTCTCGCCGGCGCACTTGGCTTTGGTCCGCGCTGGTGAGCGCAGCGGCCAGCTCTCCGCTCTCCTCGCCGATATCGCCGATCACCTCGAGCAGGCGGGGAAGATCACCCGCCGCCTCACGACGGCGCTGATCTATCCGGCCGTGGTCGGCAGCCTTCTCATCGTCATCGCAGTATCCTTCCTGACGTTCGTGCTGCCCCAGGTCATAGCGGTCTACCGCGATCTCGGGGTCGAGCGCGGGTTGCCCTGGATGACGCGCGCGGTGATCCGGGTATCGGGAATTGCGGTGCCGGCGCTCCTTATCCTGGCTGCAATCGCCGTGATGGCCGGCCTTACATGGGCCGGCATGTCGCGCAGTCGCAGCGGCGCCGCGGTTGTGGATGCTTTGAAGCTGCGCATGCCGTTCCTGGGCCAGGTCGTTCACCACGCCGGACTCGCTCGCTTCGCGGGCACACTCGGGCTCCTGCTGAGACACCAAGTGCCGGCGCTGGAAGCGCTCGACCTGGCCGGTGAGGCCTCGGGCAGCCCCAGCATCGCGCGCGGCGCGCGCCAGACCGGAGCGGCCCTCTCCCGCGGCAAGAGCTTCGCCGCCTCCCTGGACCAGTCCACCGCCTTTCCCAGATCGCTGACCGCGCGCGTATCCGCCGCGGAAGCAGGGGGCACGCTCCCCGAGGCGCTCGCCTCCACGGCGCGATTCTACGGAGGCTACGCGGAGCACCTGGCTATGCTCTTCGGCGCCGTAATTGAGCCTTTCTTCATCATCATCCTCGGCATCGCCGTCGCCTTCATCATGGGCGGCGTGTTCGCGCCGCTCCTGCAGGCCGTGAACGAACTCATGAACCTGGCTTACTAGCCGCATCTCGCCAGCGGGCAGGAGGAGATCATGGAAGAGGTCATCTCTCGAACCCGATGGATGCGCCGTCGGCACATTGAGGTCCACATCAGCTCCGATGGCATTGCCGTGCTGCGGCGTAATCTGTTTCCGGGGTTCGGGCAGCAGACTGAACTTGTCCGATGGCAGGAGGTGGCAGGCGCCTCGGCAGAGGCCGTCCGCCGCGGCAGCCATCTGCACATCGCCAGGCGGGACGGCGCACCCGACCTCGTTGTCAAAGAGCTGATTGCGGAGCAGGCCGAGTGGGCGGCCTCGCTCATTGCTGACGAGCTCCAATACCGCGCTCGTCGGGCCGATCCGGTGATGAGCAATCCGGTTCCCGTCGGCGAGATTCCGGAGGTCGCGAAGCGCTTGGTGGCGGCCGGCGACGGCGCGATACCCGCGGTCGTAGATTTCCTGCTCGTCCAGGGCGTCTTCCACGGGGCCAGCGACGTTCACCTCGAACCCTCCCACCGAGCGCTCCGGATACGCTATCGCATAGACGGCATGCTCGACGACATTGTGACACTGGAGACCGAGGTCACCGATAGGGTCCTCGCACGCCTCAAGTTGCTGGCGAATCTGGCGGTCTTCCGCAAGGACGTTCCGCAGGAAGGAAGGGTGGTTACTGACGTTCAAGGCCGGTCGGTTGACCTTCGCGTCTCTGTGCTGCCCACCTTGCACGGAGAGAAGGCGGTTGTCCGAATCTTCGACTCCGCAAAGGCGCTCTTCCGCCTCGATCAGCTCGGCATGAGCCCGGAGGTCGAGAGCCAGTTCATATCCCTTCTCGCACGGCCGCAGGGGGCGATCCTCCTCACCGGCCCGGCGAACTCGGGTAAGACGACGACTCTCTACGCAGCTATCAATCACATACACGAGCGCCGCCGGGGCCTCGCCTCGATCGTCACGGTCGAGGACCCCGTCGAATACGACCTCGGCCTGGTCAGCCAGACTCAAGTGAACCCGGCCGTGGGCCTAACCTTCGCCTCCGGGCTGCGCACAGTGCTGCGTCAGGACCCCGAGGTGATCATGCTCGGCGAAATCCGCGACGCGGAGACGGCGGAGATCGCGATTCGCGCCGGCCTGACCGGGCACTTGATACTCAGCACCGCCCACGCACGGTCGGCCGCTGGCGTCTTTGCCCGGCTGATAGACATTGGCATGGAGCCCTTCTTGGTGGCGTCGGCCGTCACCGCGGTCGTGGCGCAGCGGCTCGTGCGCACGCTCTGCCCTGACTGCTCCCATCCCGAGCGCCCCTCGCCCGACCTCCTGGCCCGGGTCGGCCTGAGAGAGCCGCCCGCGGGCGCCCGCTTCCGCATGGGTAAGGGGTGTCAGGCTTGCCGCGGCACCGGCTATCGAGGCAGAACCGGAGTCTTCCACCTCCTGCCGATGAGCAGCCCTCTCCGCGACCTAGTCATGGGCCGGCTCTCCGCCCAGGACTTGGAGCGGCGAGCGGCACAGGTCGCGCCTGGATCGCTGCTCCAGGCCGGGATCGAAAAGGCCGCGCAAGGGGTCACGAGCCTGGAAGAGGTCTCGCGTGTGATCGGCCCAGAGGACTAGTCGTGCGCTCTCTCTTCGTGATAGCCGTGCTCGCCGCGCTCCTCTCGAGCGGGCCCCCAGTGGCTCAGGCTCGCGCGGGCACTCGCTCTGCGCCGCGAGCCGGCCCGCGAGCGGCCGCCCGGCGACGAGCAGGGCCGGCCGAGCGCCTCACCCGAGGTCAGCGGGTGGGCGACAGGGCGGCCGCTGTCGGTCGGCGAGACGCCCGTGCGCGCACGGGGCCACGCGGGGCCACGGGTCAGGGGCCGGCAAGCCGCCGGCGTGCTGCCCCTCGACCGCGACCATCGGCTCCGCCGACATCGGCCTGTCTCACATGCGGCTACGGCAGCGACGAATCGCAGGTTGAGGACGCCCTGTTCTTCGCTTTGGGCGTAGCGCTGATACTGGGAGCCTGGACCTTCGTGGTCCTGGTGCTGCTCAACTGGGTGCGGACTCGTCGTTTGGCCGTGTTCCTGCTGTGCTATTCAGCCACCTCGCTGTTACTCTACACTGGCGGCAGAAGCTGGTCTGGCGGGGTCACATGGATGTACCCGGGCATCGTGGCCACCCTTGGCTTAGTGCTGCTGCTGGCTCGACTGTGGCCCCGTTGGCGTCTCCTGCGCCGGCCCGCTGCGCGGCACCTGCCGGCTCGCATGCCGGCCGCGCGGGGCGTCCTGTCCGGCCGCGAGTGGCCGCTGCGGGCAAATCTCGGCATAACCACTGTTGCCGTCCTCGTCTCATTTGTGATGGTCCTTGTCATGGCCGCAGGGGCTGTCTCTTGTTTCCTTCGCGGCATGCATGTGGACTCCTACGCACGGACTTCGCTCGTCGCCAATGCGCTCCTGGAGGGCGAGCTTGAGCGGCTGCGCGCTGGCGCCGTGGCACCCTCGCGCCTGAGCGCCGACCTCTCCGCGCGCGCAGAGCGACTCCTGCCGCAGGGACGTGGTACGGCTGCCGTCACCCCCGGTCCGACGCCGGGCCTCCGTCGCGTCGATCTGGAGGTAATCTGGCGCCGATTTGGGAGGCCCACGCACCGCGCGACGCTCTCAGCGCTCGTCTTCGCGGCCCAAGGGGAGCAGGCGAAATGAAACGCGCGCGCGGCACCATGATACTCGACCTTCTGGTGGGCCTGGGGCTTCTTTCTGTGCTCGCGGTCGCGGCCGGGCACGTGGTCTGGCGCTCCTTCCAGGTGGTGCGCGCCCAAGCCCTCTCGGCGGACATCGTTTCCCAGGAGCGCGAGGCACTCGCCCTCCTCTCGCGCGACATAGCCGATGCAGAAGCCGTGACATGCTCAGCGGACAAGCTGACGCTCGTGCTTCCCGGCGGCGCTAGGGTCACGTATGCGGATGAGCACGCAGGCCTCCTGCGAACCGAGCGGCGAGCGAAGCCCTACAGGTGGCCGCTCGTCCGTGCGGAGTTCGCGCGCGCGAGCCCGGAGTTGACAGAGATCCGGCTCGAAGGCGGCGATGGCGAGTACGTGCCGCCGCTCGTGTGCGAGACCGCTGTCTGGGCGCGTGCCGCCGGGCGGAGGTGAAGCATATGTCCAGTAGGAGACAGCGCGGAGCGGCCGTTCTACTCGCACTCATCTTCGGGATGGTGATGGCCTTTGCGGTCTCCGCAATAGCCTCCCTGGCCGCTGTCCATATGCAGGCAGCCGTACGCACGAGGCAGCGGGCGGCGGCGCGGGCCGCCGCCGAGTCGGGCATCGCCGCCTCCCTAGCCGCGCTCCTGTCCGGCAAATCGAGGAGCAATATCGCGGGGGAGATATCGGGCGCCCGCTACGAGGCCCGGTGGTCCGGCTCGAATGCTGGGTTCACCGTCGAGAGCACGGGCGTCGCACAGCGGCAGGGCAGCCCTGCCGTCCAGTGGTCGGTCCGAGTCACCGGCCGGTTCGAGGGTTCTACGCCGATCTACACCCGCTGCCGGGCCGATGGCACCGTGAGGAGAGAGAGATGACCAGGCGGCGTGGCTTCACGCTCACCGAGATCAGCGTCGCCCTCGCGCTGATTGCCATTGCCTTGGCGGTGCTGTCCCCACTGCTGGCGCGGTCCACGGCCTCCGCGCGCCGCACCGTGTGCATGTCCAATCTGCGTAACATTGGAATGGCGATCCAGATGTACAGCTATGACCACGACGGCTTCTTCCCGCTGGCGCCGCCCGGGCTTCGCGGTATTGACGAGTACGTGAAGAACAGAGAAGTCTACCGCTGCCCGGACGCTTCGGATCATGTGTGGGCGGACGACCAGTTCGTGATTGACTATATCTACCGCCCCGGCCTTTCCAACGAGAGTGCAGCCGACGAGCCAGTTGCCGCAGACAGCCGGGCGCGCCACCGCGGCGGCGCCAATGTCGTGACGGCCGACGGGTCGGGGCACTGGTGGCCCGCTGCGCGCTGGCGCAGCTTTGCCGCCCAGGGCGAAAGGAGC
>DAOVEW010000293.1 GCA_030668755.1 Bacillota bacterium
GGAGAACGGGACCTCGACGGTGAGTTCGTACACGGGCAGATACCTCGAACGGATGGATTGTACCACTCAGACTCAGGTGGAGCAACAACCGGTGGGACGCGCGCGCGACATGGCAAGTCTGAGGCAGGTGGCAGGAGGCGAGCCGCCTTCGGCCGCCACGGCGGACTGCGGCGCCCCAGGGTTGTGCTGCTCGGACGCTTCGGAAGGCGGGCCCGCCGGGACCGGCGAAGGTCAGGGAAGGTAGATTCGCGCACACGAGGTCCGCTGCGCATGTCGGCCACTCGAAAGAAGCACCGCGGAAGCGCACCACTGGACACGATGATCGTCATGGGCACTCGCCCGGAGGTCATGAAGCTGGCGCCAGTGGCGCTGGAGCTGAAGCGATACCCCAGGCGGTTTCGCGTGTCGCTCGTCGGCACCGGGCAGCACCGAGACCTGGTGCCGCAGCATCTCGAGCAGTTCGACCTCCGGCTCGACCACGACCTGAAGGTGATGAAGCGGCGGCAGACGCTGGCCGACATCACCGCGCGGACGGTTCAGCGCATGGATGCGCTCCTGGCCGACGGCCACCCCGACGTTCTGGTAGTGGAGGGCGACACCACGGCCGTGCTCATTGCCGCCCTCGCCGCTTTCTACCGCCAGATCCCCGTGGCCCACGTCGAGGCGGGCCTGCGTTCGGGCGATGCGTATGACCCTTTCCCCGAGGAGATGAACCGACGCCTCGTGGCGCCGCTGGCGGGAGTCCACTTCGCGCCGACTGCGGCCGCCCGCGAGAACTTGCTGAGGGAGGGCATCGCAGCCGAGCGGATCTTCGTTACCGGCAACACCGCAATCGACGCGCTGCTGCTGGCAGCAAAGCAGAGGCCGGCGCAGCCGGCCCAACGAGGCCAGTGGCTCAGCGGCCGTCGGATGGTGCTTGTCACGGCGCATCGCAGAGAGAGCTGGGGGCAGGGGATCCGCCAGATCTGTCTGGCGCTGTGGGACTTGGCGGAGCGATTCGAGGACATCGTGGTCGTATATGCAGTGCACCCGAATCCCGTCGTCAGGGAGACCGCCGAGGAGGTGCTGCGCGGCGTCGAGCGCGTCCACCTGATCGGTCCGCCCGAGTACATCGGCTTCGTGGACCTCATGAAGCGGTGCTACCTCATCCTGACCGACTCCGGCGGGATTCAGGAAGAGGCCCCTTCCCTGGGGAAGCCGGTCCTCGTGCTGCGCAGGACGACCGAACGTACCGAGGGCGTGGAGGTGGGCTGCTCGGAGCTCGTCGGGACCGAGAGGGCAAGGATTGTGGAGCGTGCCTCTGCGCTGCTGAGCGACCCGGCCGAGTATGAGGCGATGGTGGCCAAGCGCAACCCATACGGTGACGGAAAGGCGGCACGGCGCATCCGGCGCGCCCTCGCGTATCACTTCGGCCTTGACCGACGACGTCCCCCTGACTTCGGCGCCGCGGGCTGACCTGTCGGACCATCGGCCTTGACGCCGCCTGTGAGCGGCGTCAGGAAGAGCACACGGCTCGGTAGATCTCGCCGTACGGCTGGACTACTGTGCGCCAGTCGAACCGCTCCTGCGCGACTTGGCGCGCCTTATGGCCGAGCCGGCGGCGTTCCGCTTCGTCTCCCAGGAGGCCCAGAAGCGCCTATGCCAGCGCGCCGACAGAGCCGGGGCAGACGAGATGTGCCGTCTCTCCGTCGGCCAACAGCTCCCGAAGGCCGCCGACGTCGCTGGCAACGATTGCCTTGCCCATCGCCATTGCCTCCAGGGGCTTGAGGGGAGTCACCAACTCGGTGGCCCGAGTCGAGAGGCGGGGGTACACCACGACGTCGGCGGCCGCATAGAACTCAGCCACTGAGTCGTGGGGTACTGGAGGCAGGACGGCGACGCCTTGGCCCAGAGCGTTGGCGCGGCCTTCGATGCGGTCCCGGTCCTCTCCTTGGCCGACGATGAGGAGTTGGGCCGACGGGACCTCCGACTTTAAACCGGCGAAGGCCTCGATAAGAACGGCGATACCCTCATAGCGTCGAAGTGCGCCGAGGTACAGGATGAGGGGCCCCTCGGACAGACCGCGATCGGACCGCCAACCGGGCGATTCGGGGCGCGGCGCGAGAGTCTCTGTGTCAACCCCGTTAGGCACGATGCGTATCTTGTCGGCGGGCACGCCGCGCTGGATGAGGTTGGTTCGCAGGCCCTTCGAGATCGTAACCACGGCGTCTGCGCGGCGGCAGACGCGGCGCTCCATAGTCCGTGCAAGCAGGTAGCGTGGACTCAGGCGCCCACGGCCCCTGTCGCGAACCATCGCCTCTTCCCACAGCCCCCGTACCTCGTAGACGACCGGCAGGGCGAGGCGCCGCCGCGCTCGGAGGGCGGCCATCCCGCACAGCATCGGTGAATGGGCATGGAGCACCTCGACGTCCGCGAGATCTGCCGCAATCTGCGCGACTCGATCGGCGAGGCGCTTCACACGTCGAATATCGCGCGACCAGAGACTGCTGGAATGGCGCTCGGGGAAGCATCTGAAGTGGCGAACTCCATCCACCTCGCGCTCCTCGTCTGTGGGGTGGCGCGGGGAGGTGACCACGGCCGGCTTCAGCCCGAGCGCGTTCTGGGTGCGCACGACAGCCTGGGTTCGAAGCGCGTATCCGCTTGAGACCTCCGGGAGCGAGAACTGGACGATGTGAAGGATGGACATGTCACCCGCCTTGGCCGGAGCCGCGGGCCGGCTGCCAAGTTGGCTTCACACGCCCGGTGGCCCAGAGCAGCAGTGCAACCAGGCTGGCGAGCACGATCATGTCGAAGTGGGCGGCAAGCCGGGCCGGACGTATACGCGCTAGAGTCGGTACGGCCCAGGCGAGCGCACCCAGCAAGTAGAGCGCGAGCTGTACTGTGAGGAATGCCGTGAGCAGAACATCGCCCTTGAGAGCGCCCCACCCCGCGCCCAGGAGCATGCCGGCGAAGAAGCCCCCCTGGATCTCGCGCAAGAGCTTATGGGAGATCAACTGCCAGAGGGCAAGGATGCGGCCGCGTGCGATCGTTCGCGGGACAAGGCTGAGCATCGTGGGAATCGCTCGCGACATGATGCGCACCTTCCGGCGATACTCCGCCCAGAGGCCGGGCACCGCGGTCTCGTAGGAGACCGCCCGGGGTTGCAGGACGACGGCGCGCCCTTGAAGCAGCACTTCGTACGGTATCCGGAAGTCGTTCACATCGCGCGGCAGCACTGGGCGAAAGAGCTCACGCCGAAG
>DAOVEW010000284.1 GCA_030668755.1 Bacillota bacterium
GAGCCGCTGGCGAACTACGAGTCCGTCGTGCGCGCGGTGCGCGTTCTCAACCAGCCAGGGGGCCTCCACATCGGGGCACGGCGGATCGCGATCTCAACCTGTGGGCTTCCGGAGAAAATGCGCCGGCTCGCCGCAGAGGGACTCCAGGTGGCGCTGGCGGTTTCACTTCATGCCGCCACCGATGCTGTCCGAAATGAGCTCGTGCCCATCAACCGAACGCACCCCATCGCGGAGGTGGTCGCGGCGGCGAGGGACTTCGCCCGCCGCACCGGCAGGAAGGTGGCCTTCCAGTACGTTGTGGTCCCGGGCTTGAATGACACGCTCGGGCAGGCGCGGCGATTGGTCGAAATCGCGCGCGGCCTGCCCTACATGGTCAACATAATTCCCCGGAACCCTACATCGGGGTTCGAGGAACCCGACGACGGGGCGGCCGCGCGGTTTGCACGCCGACTGCGGAGGCTGGGCGTGGAGGTCGCGGTGCGCAGATCGCGAGGGGCGGAGGTCCTCGGCGCGTGCGGCCAGCTCCGCGGCCGGCTCGCAGGCCAGCAAAGCGCCGGGCGAGCCTGAGCTCGCCCGGCGAAAAGTGATGCGAAGCGCTACGGGTCGCCCTTATCTATCGCCGGCGGCGTCGATCGCGTACGCGAGGCCGGCGTAGACCAGCAGACTGAGTATCTGCCTCTCCCAGCGGTCCTTTGCGATCACGCGGTCGAGAGCGGCGCGGGACCCGTTCTGCACGACGCGGACGTCATCGCCGAGCAAGACCGCCCCAGCGGGCGTGTCCTTGTCCGGCCGGATGACGCAGTCGGCGTTCCGCACATCGACGACCCGTCCCTCGCCGATGACCTCACCGTCGCGAAGCAACACCACGCGCGCGGTCGGCCGGAGGCCGTGGCGCGCGCCGATGGTGGCCCAGACTTCCCATTGGCCGTCATCGTAGAAGTACACGATGCCCCGTGCATTCTCGCAAACACCCAGCTCCTCGATTGGCTCAGCGGGCGGATCGCTCGCGGGGGCCGTCGCCTCGGCGCCCTCGAGCTTCGCCATCTCAACGGCGAGCGCAGGTTCTTCTTCTGCGGACGCGGGGGCCAGCTCCACGGCCGGCGCGGGCGCAGCAGGCTCCGCCTCCGCCGCGGCCCAGGCCAAGGCGCTCAGGCCGATCAAGATGACGACGATTGCCAGGGCAGTGCTCCGTCGGTATGTCCCCATGACTTCCTCCTCGGTGGCCGGCGCCGGCCGCGAGGGCGCTGCTTTGACAGCTTGCGCCAGCCGGAAGTATAATCCAGCAGAGCAGGCCAGGCCCACAATCAGCACGCCGCGCCTGCCCGGCGCCGGTAACGTCTCCAGGCAGTTTATACCATATCACGGCCCTTTCTTGCATGGAGCCCGACCACCGTGGCAGACTGCGCCCAACACGAGGCCATCCTCACCACCCATTCGGCAGCCGAAACCCAGTCCCTGGGCGCCCGCGTGGCGGCCCATCTGCGCCCCGGAGACATGGTGCGCTTGTACGGCGAGCTGGGAGCGGGAAAGACCACCTTCATCCAGGGCGTGGCGCAGGGACTGGAGGTGGAGGACTATGTTACGAGTCCGAGCTTCACCATCATACACGCACACGAGGGACGCTTCCCGCTGTACCATCTGGATCTTTACCGCCTCGGGCCCGGGGACCTCGACGATATCGGCATCGAGGAGGTTATTGGGTCGCACTCCGTTGTAGCTGTAGAGTGGGCCGAGAGACTGCCGTCAGAGCTTCAGGGCGATGGCCTGGAGGTCGAAATGGGCTTCACCGAGCGGGAAGAACAGATGCGGCGAATCCGGCTCCGGGGACATGGCGAACGGCTCGCGGCCGCGGTCGCGGCGCTGGCGGGAGAGCTAGATGCTCGTGCTGGCAGTTGAGACCGGGACGGAGCGGGCCAGCGCGGTGCTCGCGGAGGATGGCGCGGAGCTCGCGGCCTGGCGGGAGGTGACCCATCATGACCTGTGCCGCCGGCTCGCACCCGAGGTGAGAGCGGTGCTGCGAGGAGCCGCGCGCGGCTTCGAGGATGTCGAGTTGGTGGCGGTGGGGCTCGGGCCGGGGGCATTCACCGCGCTGCGCGTCGGCCTCGCCACCGCGAAGGCGATGGCGATGGCGCGCGAGATACCTCTAGTTGGTATCTCGTCGTTGGCGGCGATGTGCTGGCAGATGCGAGGGCAGGTGTCCGGGCTTGTCTGCCCGGTGCTCGACGCGAGGCGCGGGGAGGTCTATGCAGCGATCTACCGCGTGACGGAGAGCACAGTTGAGCGGTTGGCCGCAGAGTTCGCGGCCCGGCCCGAGGAACTGGCGAGAAGGCTGCGGCACGCAGGAGGCGCCGCGACCGTGTTCGGCGAGCTCGACCGAATACCCGGCGAAGACATTGCGCGAGCGCTGGGTGATGCCGGGACGGTCTGGTCGCAGCGCACGGTTCTGCCGGACGCGTTGGCGGTGGCGCAGCTCGCCTCCCGCCGGTACGCGACTAGCGGAGCGGACGACCTGGCCTCACTGAGGCCGATCTACGTGCGCAAGTCGTATGCGGAGGAGCGGTTCGACATTGACCTCGGCCTTCGATAGGAGGAACTGGCTCGCCGAGGTGGTGATCGAAGAGATGGTCCCGGACGACCTCGACGAGGTGATGGCCATCGAGCACCGCTCCTTTCCGTGTGCCTGGAGCCGGTGCTCGTACGAGCGAGAGCTGCGCAATCGGAACTCGCACTACTTCGTGGCACGCCACCGCGCGGAGATAGTCGGATATGTTGGAATGTGGGCGCTTAGCGCCGAGTGTCACATCACCACGCTGGCCGTGCATCCCGAGCGGCGGCGGCGCGGGCTGGGGGGCCGGCTTCTGCGCCATCTCATCGACTTCACACAGGAGCGCGGAGCCACGCAGGTGACGCTGGAGGTCAGGGAGCGTAACGACGCTGCGCGTCAGCTCTATCGCGGATTCGGGTTCGAAGAGAGAGGGCTGCTGCCTCGGTACTACGGGGACACAGGCGAGAACGGAGTGGTCATGTGCAAGGTGCTGAGGGTGGCAGGTGGCCGTGAGGCTGCCGACTGAGTATGTGCCCGCGGCCCGGAGGGCCGAAGCCGCGTGCTATGTCACCGTTGTCCTCGGGCTGGAGGAGTTCGCCGCGGCGGAGCTGCGCCGGATGGGGGCCTCGAAGCTACTTCGGCGTCCGCGCCTCCGGCGACAAAGGAGGGAGCCGCTAGGGAGCACGGCCGGTGTACTGGATGCAGTACGCTTCGAGCGCGCGCAGCGCCGAGAGCTGCGCGCCGACGGTGCGCA
>DAOVEW010000136.1 GCA_030668755.1 Bacillota bacterium
CTGTCCGGCTTCTCTGGATTGCCGAAGTTCAGGCAGTCGGTGACGCCGGCCGGCTCGGCGCCAACGCATACCAGATTCCGCGCCGCCTCGGCCAGCACGAGCTGCGCGCCGAGGTAGGGGTCCAGATAGCAGTAGCGGCCATTCCCGTCGGTGGTGACGGCGATGCCCTGCCGATAATTCTTTATCTGGAGCACGGCCGCGTCGCCACCCGGCGCGACCACCGTGTTGGTCTGCACCATGTGGTCGTACTGTTCATATACCCATCGCGCGCTCGCGATGCTCGGGCTGGCGAGCAGTTCCTGCAGGACAGCGGTCATGTCCTCGGGCACCGGCAGGTCGGCGAAGTCCACCGCCTGGTTCTTCCGATAGTACTCGGGCTCCTCGGCCGGAAGCTGGTAGACGGGAGGGCTTGCCAGAGCCGTTGCGTCCACTTCAGCGACCACTTCTCCGTCGTCCCTCACCCGCAGGACGCCGTCGGTCGTCACGCGGCCGACGACCACCGCGTTCAGCCCCCACTTGGCGAAGATGCCGAGCACCTCTTGCTCGCGGTCTTTCTCCGCCACAATCAGCATCCGCTCCTGGGACTCCGACATCATCATCTCCCAGGGTTCCATGTCGGCCTCTCGGCGTGGGACCTTCCGAAGGTCTATGTCCATCCCGTGCTCGCCCGCGGCCGACATCTCACAGGTGGTGCACGTCAGCCCTGCGGCCCCCATATCCTTCATGCCCACTATGGCGCCGGTCTCCAGCGCCTCCAGGCAGGCCTCGATCAAGCACTTCTCGGTGAACGGATCGCCGATCTGTACCGTCGGACGCTTCTCCTCATCCTCGCCGAACTCGTGACTCGCGAGGATGCTGGCTCCACCGATGCCATCCCTCCCCGTCGAGTTCCCGACGACGATGACCGGATTGTCCTCGCCTACTGCTCGGCTGGTCGCAATCTTGTCCGTCTCGACGACACCGATCGCCATCACATTTACGAGGCAGTTGCCCTTGTAGGGCTCTTCGAACTGAAGCTCACCTCCGATGGTCGGCACGCCGAGGCAATTGCCATAGAAGGAGATGCCGTTTACTACTCCACGAAGCAGGTAGCGCGCGAGCGGTTCGTCGAGATCTCCGAAACGCAGTGGATTGAGCACGGCGATAGGCCGGGCGCCCATCGTGAAGATATCACGAATGATGCCGCCCACGCCGGTTGCCGCTCCTTGGAACGGTTCGACCTGGCTCGGGTGGTTGTGGCTCTCCATCTTGAACAGCACTGTGAGGCCTGGCGCGACCTCGATCCCGCCGGCATCCTCGCCCTGCACGCGGGACGCGTACTTGCCCGTCTTCGGCAACAGCGCCAGCAGTGTACGGCTTCGGGGGTACCCGCAGTGCTCCGACCACTCCACCGAGAACATCGCCAGTTCGGTCGGCGTCGGCTCGCGGCCGATCGTATCCACGATCCGCTGGTACTCGTCGTCGCTGAGGCCCAGCTCACGCCACATGCGCGGTTCCATTCCCATCGGTCTCTCCCGTCTCTCAGCTCGCCCCGAGCAGGCTTTCCCACACCAGCCGCCCGTCGGAAGAGCCCAGCAGGGCATCGGTGCACCGCTCCGGGTGGGGCATCATCCCCATCACGTTCCGCTCCCGGTTGCAGATGCCCGCGATGTTGTCGAGGGAGCCGTTGGGATTTGCCTCCGGGGCAATCTCGCCCTTGGGGGTGCAGTAGCGGAACACGATCTGGTCATTGCGCTTCAGCTCGGCGAGAGTGGCCTCGTCTGCATGGTAGTTCCCCTCGCCGTGCGCGATCGGGATGCGCAGCACCACGCCCCTGGCCATCGCGCGGGTGTAGGGCGTGTCCGTGCTCTCTACGCGCAGGTTCACGTACTTGCAGACGAAAGTCTGCCCGACATTGCGCATCATAGCGCCCGGAAGCAGCCCCGCCTCGAGAAGGATCTGGAATCCGTTGCAGATGCCCAGCACGAGCCCACCTTTGCCCGCGAAGTCCACCACGCAGTTCATGACCGGCGAGAACCGGGCGACCGCGCCGGTGCGTAGATAGTCGCCATAGCTGAAGCCGCCGGGCAAGATCACGCAGTCAAAACCGTCCAGGTCGGTGTCTTCGTGCCAGATGTAGTCTACGGGGGCCTCCATCACGTCGTGGAGAGCGTGCCAGGTGTCGGTGTCACAGTTGGTCCCGGGGAAAACGACGACGCCGTAGCGCAGCTTCGCGGCTGTGCTCATCGCTATTGCTCGATCTCGACCTGGAAGTCTTCGATGATCGGGTTAGCGAGGAGCCTACGGCACATCTCGTCCACCTGGGACTCGAGCTGGTCCTTGGGGCCGCCGTCGAGGCTCATCTCGATGAACTTGCCGATCCGGAGGTCGCTGACGCCCTGATAGCCGAGATTGTGGAGCGCCTTCTCAACCGTCTGCCCCTGGGCGTCCATGATCGTCTCCTTGAGGGTGATGACAACTCGCGCCTTGGCCATCGGCATGCCTCCTGATCCCTAATCTGGTGTGGTGCCCTGTCCTCCACCGTCACCCTTCTGGGTATTCCGCCCCAACCCCTCCGGCTCCTCCCTCCGGGGGGAAGATCGTCGCGCCCGCGCACCTAAACCCCCGCGTTGCAGAGAGGAACCGACCGGGGCGCGGCCCGAATCTTAGAGTGTGGAGGCGGCCGGTACTCGGTGGGCCGCCAGCTTCGGCTATCTGCAAGGGAGGAGCTTCTGCCATGTCGCCACGCCTGGGGCAAGTCAGCGCCGCACCGGCCCATCGGCTGGGAGCGGACGCGTTCGGGAGGTCCGGCGAAACTGCGCTGTGGTGGCTCACGAACGCCGGGTTCCTGGTGAATGCACGGGGAACGGTGGCTGTGATCGACCCGGCGATCAGCCTCGATCCCAACTCGCTCGGAACAAGCGAGACCGGGCTCCGCCTCCTGACGGAGCTGCCGATCGAGGCATCGGCCGTGCCGCGGCTCGACGCTGTGCTCTATACCCATGCCGACGACGACCACTTCGCCCGGAGAACTGCGGAGGAGCTTTTCCGCACCGAGGCCCTCTTTGTGGGGCCGCCGCCAGTGGCAGAGGAGCTGTCGCAGATGGGGCTGGCGGCCGAACGCGTGCGGATTGCCCAGGCCGGCGAGACGTTCGAAGTCGGGCCGGTGAAGGTGACCCCCACGCCGGCCGATCACCCCTGGCAGCTTCGAGATCCCGAGCAGTTTGGCGAGCCCTGGAAGCCCGGAGACTGCTGCGGCTATCTGCTGTCCACTCCCGATGGCACGATCTGGAATCCGGGCGACACCCGGCTGATGGACGAGCACGTCCAGATGAAGGATGTTGATGTGCTCTTGCTCGACGTCTCACGCGACGAGTATCACCTCGGGGTGGACAACGCCGCGCGGCTCGCGAACATCCTGGACGTGCCCCACATCATACCCCACCACTATGGAACCTACGACGCGCCCGAGCACTCCGCCTACAACGGGGATCCGGCCGAGGTGGCGGCAAAGATCAAGAACGCTGAGCAGAGGTTCCACGTGCTGGCGCCGGGGGAGAGGTTCGCCCTGCACCCTATCTCCTGAGCACGGGCGGGTCGACGCCGTGGAACATCATCCGGCAGAATTTCAGGCCAGTGCCTCCATCAGATGGCCCGACAGCGTAGACGAGGCGCTTCATCGGACAACGTCGGTCGGCCAACCACGCTGCAATCCGCCTCGTCTTGGCTGGTATGCCGGTGGGCAGGGGTGCGACAATCTCCCGAGTGGGCGTCGAACCCGTAAGTCGGTATGCAGTAAACGTGCTGGCTAGAGCGCCAGCTACCATGTCGGGAACGGCAGCGAGGTCCTCTATCTGCAAAGAGCCGTCATCACAGGCAGTGGTGCCGCAGCGTAAGTGACCCATGTCGTGCCCCAAGTAGTGTCCACAGACTCGGGCGAACGCCTCCGTGAGCTGGTGCACTCGCCGCGGGTTGGCCGCGATCTCATCTTCGTCCGTGAACCAGAGCACGTTCTGACCGGGCCGCGACAGACCTGCGACAAATAGGCTCACGAGGTGCACAACGCGCAGCAAGCGTTCACGAGCGGCTGTCGAGTAGCCGGCAAGGACGGCCGTGCCAGCGTCTGATGGTTCCGAGTCCGCGTCCGTAGCGAAGATGGTTCGGACTGACTTGGCGACCAGCACACCCACGCACAACCCTGGTAGTCCATCAACCGCGGACAGGAACGCATTGAGCGCCTCTTTCCGGCGACGGTCGTTGAGGACCTTATAGGAGATCCTGCGCTTGCCAAGCCGGTAGACACGACGGATCCTCAGCCGTCTCTGCTCCCAGCCCGAGAACTGGCAGTCCAGAGGAATGATGAGGAACGAACAGGTTTCGAAGTCAGATCCTTTGTGGTGTCCTCCGTAGTCCGAAGTCACGATGAGTGTGTCGGCCGACCGCAGGTCTGGCAACATGTCGGGTTGCGCTATCTCTCCGCGTCGGATGCTATCGCTGAACACGTTCATAGCACCGATACGGGCGTTGGTTGGCAGTTTCCACATCGTGATGTCACCCGAGGAAGAGTCTAGGTGGATGGCACCCGGCCTCTCACCCTGACCCGATCACCTCCACCCCGAACATATACCCCCGCAGCGCCTCCGGCACCTCAACGGACCCATCCTCTTGCTGGTAGTTCTCCAGAATTGCCGCGAACGTGCGGCCGACGGCGAGGCCAGAACCATTGAGCGTGTGGACGAACTCGGGCTTGGCGCCCTTTGCCCGGCGGAAGCGGACATTGGCGCGCCGGGCCTGCCAGTCGAGACAGTTCGAGCAGGAGCTCAGCTCCATCCAGCTTCCCGTGCCGGGGAACCAGGCCAAGGGATCATAGGCCTTTGCCGCTTGCGGCGCCATATCGCCGGTGCAATGAAGCTCCAGCTTGTATGGGATCCCGAGGAGTTGGTAGACCTTCTCCGCGTTCTGCACGAGGAACTCCAACTCGTTCATTGATGTCTCGGGCACGACGAACTTGAACATCTCCACCTTGTCGAACTGGAACTGCCGGATGAGGCCCCGGGACTCCCTGCCCCCGCTGAAC
>DAOVEW010000304.1 GCA_030668755.1 Bacillota bacterium
TGTCGCCCGGCCGCACGGGGAGAGATATGGGGACCTCGGGCACGGCGCGGCCCAGGTCCATGGTAACGAGCACGCGGGCCGCGCGATCGACGCGGCTGCGGGGGCCCGACAGGCGGACGACTTGGGGACGCTGCTCGGCGCCTATGAGTTCGTAGCCCGCGGGTGGCTCGCCGACTAGGCGCAGGTCAACCGGCCTTGTCTCGGCGACGACCTCCTCTAGCACGACTGGCACCTCGGGCGGTCGGATGTTGGTAACGGTGACGTTCTCGGGAGCGCGCGGCTGCACCTTGAGACGGTGGCTGCCGGCCTCCAGGTCGCGGCAGGAAACGAAGCCATCAACGTGGTCTCTGGCCTCGGAGACATCCTCCTTGAGGCCGCGGACGCGTATCTCGACGGTGGGGAGGGCGCGCTGGAGGGCGAGCTTGGGAGAGAGGCCGACGGTGGTGACTTCGACCTTGACCGGGGCCTCGATGATGGGGTTCTTCTCGTTCAGCAGCACCCAGAACCATAGGAAGATGGCGAGGAGGACGGAGATGGCCTTGAGGAGGAGGTTTCTATGCAGCATTCTCGCGTCTCCGCAACCTGAGTCGTGGAGCGCGAGGCGCCGGGGTGAGGATTCCCAGCAGCCGCTGCTTGAGCACATCGGCGGTCAAGTTGCTGTAGAGCCTGCCGTCGACCGCGAGGGAGATCGCGCCGGTCTCCTCCGAGACGACTAGGACAACGGCATCGGTGGTCTCGCTCAGGCCGAGCGCCGCCCGATGGCGGGTGCCCAAGAGTCCGCGGACATCGCGCCTTTCGGTGAGGGGTAGGAGGCAGCCGGCCGCTATGATGCGGTTGCCGCGGATGACGGCGGCGAGGTCATGGAGGGGGGTGCCGGGGTAGAAGATGGTGCGGAGGAGATCGGCGGATGCCAGTCCCTCGACACGGCGGCCGGTCTGGACGACGTCGTTGAGGCCCACCTCGCGCTCGATGACGATGAGGCTGCCGATGCGCTCGCGGGAGAGCTGGCGCGCGCTGAGGACAATCTCGTCGACGAGCTGCGCGATCTGCTCGCGGCGGAGGGCCGTGAGGCCGACGCCGAAGATATGGCCCCGGCCGATCTGTTCGAGGGCAAGCCGGAGCTCGGGTTGGAAGAGGATGATGAGCGCGATGACGCCGGGCAGCAGTGCCTGCTTGAGCATCCAGTTGAAGGTGGAGAGCTGAAGCGAGCCCGTGAAGACGATGAGCGCGCCGAGGATGAGGAGCCCCTTGAGCAATTGGACGGCGCGAGTGCCCCGCAGGAGACGCAGCACGAAGTAGATGCTAATGGCGACGAGCGCGATGTCCAACAGCGAGCGCGCGCCGAAGTTCTCCCTCAGCACCTGCCAAACCATCCTGAGCTCGGCCATGGTCTCCGGCTCCCGAAGTGGGATGTTGGGCTATTGGTCAGGCGACTGCGACCGCCCGCGCTTGTCGAGTGCCTGCTTGAGCTTGCGATAGCTATCGGCCAAGGCTTCCGGGACGACGCGGGTGTCGGCCGTGATCGCCATGAAGTTCGTGTCGCCGGACCATCTGGGAACGACATGGACGTGGAGGTGGTCGGCGTATCCGGCGCCGGCTGCGCGGCCGACGTTCATGCCGATGTTGATGCCCTCGGGTGCGAGGCTGTCCCGGAGGACCTCGATTGCGATGCGGATGCTGTAGAGGAGCTCGCTCGACTCCTGGGGCTCCAGCTCGAGGGGGTCGCCTATGTGTCGGAAGGGTGCGATCATGAGGTGGCCGCTGTTGTAGGGAAAGGCGTTGAGCATGATGAAGACCAGATCCCCACGGTGGAGAATCTGGTTTGCCTCATCGTCGCCCGCGGCCGGCTTGGTGCAGAAGATGCATCCTTTCGGCTGCTCGGCGCTGACATACCCCATGCGCCATGGGGCCCAGAGATGGTCCACCAATCTCCTCCCTCGCAGGACCCGACGTGCCCATGATAGCGCGGGGGCAAGCGGTCGTCAAACCCTGCGGCGGGTCACGCTGTTCGAAGGGACACCACGCGCCCGGTTCTGGCGGCCTTTGCCAGCCCGTCGAGCATAGTCGCGACGACGACGGCCTGCGAGCCGGGCGAGATGGGCTGTTGCCCGCGGCGGATGCAGTCGGCGAAGTGCTGGATCTCGTTCGCGTACTGGTTCTCTTGGCCCAACTGGGGAGCAGAGTCGATCTTCGTCTTGCCCTCCATTTCATAGATGACGAACTCGGGCATGAGCTGTACGCCGCCCTTGGTGCCGAAGAGCCGCATCCAATAGAGATCCCCGGTGTGAGCGGCCCAGGAGATGTCCAGGCCCAGGGCGCGGCCGTCCTCGAAGCGGATAATGCCGCCCACCATGTCCTCCACGCTGAACTCGGTGGGGTTGTACCCCACTCCCCAGTCGCCCAAGCCCTGGCCGCTGCTGCCCAGGTGGTCGAAGGTGATGCCGTAGGCGGAGACCGGGTTGGGCCGCCCCATGATCCACCACATGAAGTCGATGGCGTGGACGCCGAGGTCTATCAGAGGGCCGCCGCCCTGGAGTTTCTTCTGGCCGAAGACGCCCCAACCGGGCACGCCGCGCCGTCGAATGCTGAGGCTGCGAGCGTAGTAGGGCTTGCCTATCTTACCGGCTTCGATAATCTTTTTGAGGAACCGGCTACCGGTGAAGAAACGGTTATTCAAGCCTATCATCAGTTTCTTTTTCGCTTTCCGGGTTGCGTCTATCATCGTCTGTGCCTGGCGTGCGTTCATTGCTATGGGTTTTTCGCACAGGACGTGCTTACCCGCAGCCAGGGCTTTGAGCGTCGATTGCATATGGTTGATGTTCGGCGTGCAGACGCTGACGGCGTCAATTTCTTTCATCGCAAGCATCCGCCCCGCCGAGGTGAATGTCTTTGGGATGTCGTACTTCTCGGCAGCGGCTTTGGCTCGATCAGCCACGACGTCGCAAACAGCAACGACCTCGGCATCCGAACATTCCCTGTATCCTTCCAGGTGAAACGCAGAAATCATGCCCGCACCGATAACGCCAACCTTAACTTTCTTAGCCATGTATATACCTTCCTTATTAAAGACTCATCGGAACACTTTACCGGGTCGGGATTCTACTAGCCCTCAAGCAGGCCGGTCAAGCATCAAAACATCTTGA
>DAOVEW010000265.1 GCA_030668755.1 Bacillota bacterium
GGTGTACGGTGCAGTCTCCCGGTCCCCCGACTATGTCTTCGCCATTGGCGCGGTTTTCCATTCCGCCTAGACAGTGTGCCATAGCTTCCGAGACTGGACGAAGTCGTAACTCCAGAAGTGAACAGATGACTTGCGCAGCGCGGATGTGAGTTGAATGAGACAGCGGGCGAGGGTAGAGGAGCGACCGCGGGCGGTGATGAGAGCGCAGAAGCAGGGGGGGATCGGAAGGGTAGTCCCCCGCGGTGACGAAGAGGCAGGATGGGCGAGGGATCCTTTTCCTGAGTACCACCTTCGTGCTGTGCTATCCACCCCGGGACCCCGACAACACTTCTGGAGGTGCACTATGCGCAGGGCAGTTTGGCCGGACCTCAAGGGCTGGAACAGGACCATCCTCTTGGTCGCTGCGGCGGTCGCCGCACTGCTGGCGCTGGCCGGCGGAGAGGCGAGCGCTGTCTACAACAGCGAAGCGGAATTCCGGAATGCAATACTGGCGCATCCGAGCTGGGCCGTCATACCGCAGTGGGCAGCAATGCCGCTCGCGAATGTGAACAAGACCGAGCTTCGAAGCAAGCTAGGAATCTTCCGGCCGTTCGGGTACAACGAAGACTGGGTGGATGGGTGCAACCGGGATGGTGTGCTTGTCGTTCAGTCGGGGGACGCGCGAGAGTGGGCGGTCCCGCATGGCATTCTTTGGGCGGCGCCGGAGCCACCGCTGCGACCGCACCTCGGGTATGACCTGGTGCAGTTGCAGTATCTGTTCAAACCCGGCGTGACGCTGCACGTGTTCAAGACCTCCAGCCAGTCGTACATCAGCAAGGTGTGCGGCAACCCATCGCCGATCGTGTACGTTCCGCCAGGGACGCTCTCCGTCAAGAAGTTCGACGACACGAACATGAATGGGCAATGGGACGGCGATGAAGTCGAGCTCGCGGGGTGGGGAGTGTGCTATTCCGGACCGGAGAGTCAGTGTGGGATCACGCGCCTGGTGGTGGCGGTCAGTCCGGGGACGTACTCGGTCAGCGAGGAGCTAGTAGCCGGATGGCTGGCGACGACACCGACAAGCGTCGCCCGCCGCGTTCGCAGCAGTCATACGAGCACGGTGCAGTTTGGAAATGTTGAACTGGCCGATATCAGCGGCATCAAGTGGGACGACACAAACTGTGACGGTGTGAAAGATGAGGATGAAGAAGTGCTTGCGGGTTGGGAGATCACGCTGACCGGACGGGACATCGCCGGCGACGAGGTAACCCGCGAGCCAATCTTCACCGACTCCGACGGATTCTATGAGTTCAAGAACCTCCCGCCGAGCGATACGGCAGGCTATGCAATCAGCGAAACGCTTGCCGACCCCGAGCCCTGGGGGCCGACCGCTCCACTTGACCCTATCCCTGACCCGGTGGCGCCGCAGTCGTACACGGTAGTTCTAGAGGAGGGTGCAGACGTCACGGAGGTAGACTTCGGGAATGTGCAACTGGGCAGCATCAGCGGGTTCAAGTTCTATGACGCGAACGGCGATCTGCCGCCGGATGACCCGAGGAACGGCAATGGGAGCTACGACGAGGGAGAACTGCTGCTGAGCGATTGGACATTCCGATTGAACGGCAAGTGCGACCTCCATAGCCACGCGCCTGAGAGCTATGTTGGGCTTGAGGAGAGGGCGGTGCTCACCGATGCATCCGGCGTATTCATGTTCAGTCGGCTCTACCCGACCCATGTGGACGACGGATACACCATCTGCGAGGACATGCCCGAGGGTTGGTTCTGCACTTGGCCGCCCGACGGCTGCCTGAGCACGCATCTGGACGAAGGCGAGGAGATCAGCTTCGGGCTCGAGTTCGGCAACCTCAGTAACCCACCGTTTGACGTTCGCACCGTCGGTTACTGGAGAAACCACCCGGAAGCGATCACCAAAGCTATGTACTCGGCACTGAGCAAGCTGCCTGCCTTCAAGGGCGTAAGTAACTGGAAGAAGCTGCAGCCGATATTCACAGAAGCGAATGCCGTGGATATGACGGCCATGTTGCGGGCGCAACTTGCGGCAATGGAGCTAAACGTATTGGCCGGGTATGTACCGGCCGATGCCTGGGTCTACGTCGCGCACATTCCGGGCGGCGTGGAGTTGTTCGGCGGCAACATCGTGTACCTCGCTCGGATTCTCGACGTCGTGGAAGCCGCATATCCGTGGGAGGCATGGAGCAGGAACGTGCAAGAGACAGCGAAAGATGCGCTGGATCACGCAAACAACGGCGGCAGCCTTGTCTCACCAACGCCGTAGAGGTCATTTCAAGACCGCTAAGCGAATTAGCTCGTAGAGGAGCCGCTCTGTGGGCTTCCAAGCCCGCGATGTGGACTTTCGAAGTGGCTTCTAGAGCGTGACTTACGCGTTTGCCTACAGTGGCTGGCGGGGGCGGCTGGAGCCGCCCCCGCGCTGTTGGCCGCCCCGTCAGCGCACGGCAGAGCAAAGTCTCATCATCGCCGCGCATGGCGAGGAGACAGGTGACGGGCGCGGGGTCGTCGTAGTGGTGGATGGTGCAACCACAGCAGGATGGTGGTCGAGGGAGAGCCATGAAGCTGGTGGCCGGCGTAGACGGAGGAAACACGAAGACACTGGCGGTCGTGTGCGACCTGGAGGGACGCGCGCGCGGGATCGGGCGGGGGGGCTGCGGGAACTGGGAGGGGATCGGCGAACCGGACGCGGCGCAGACGATCGTGGAGGTGGTGGACGAAGCGCTCGAGATGGCGGGGGCCGAGCGGGAGGACCTGGTTCAGTGTCACATGGGGCTGGCGGGCATAGACTGGCCGGACGACGAACCGCGCATGCGGGAGGCGCTTGCGGCGGCCGGGATCGAGTGCGGGCTCACGCTGGAGAACGATTCGTTTCTCGCCATCAGGGCCTGCGCGCCGGAGGGGTATGGCGTCGGCGTTAATGCCGGAACGGGCATCGCGGCTGGGATCATCACGGCCGATGGTGAGAAGTACTTCTACGGCGCGTTCGTGGACATGGGTGGAGGCAAGGACATTGACTCGCAGGTTCTCCATGCAGTGATACGCGCTCACGACGGGCGCGCCAGGCAGACTGCACTGACCGATGGCGTGCTGTCGGTGACTGGTTATAAGACAGTCCCGGAATTGGTCTACGACCTGCACCGCCGCGGGAAGCAGCTACCGCACGGCACGGTGCGCCCAATTCTGTTTGGCGCGGCGAGAGAGGGCGATCCGGCGTCGGTCGAGATCGTGACGCGCTTTGCGGGCGAGCTGGCACTGTGTGCGACGAATCTGATAGGGCGCTACAGACTGGCCGAGGAGCAGCCCGCGGTGGTGGCGGCCGGGACGCTGTTCACGAAGACAGGGCCGCTGCTGTGGGATGCATTTTCACGGGAGGTGAAGGCGACGGTGCCGCGCGCGCGGTTGGTTCTCGCCGACCTGCCGCCCGTCATGGGGGGAG
>DAOVEW010000097.1 GCA_030668755.1 Bacillota bacterium
CCGCTTCCCGGCTAAGCTGTACGGCCTCGTTCAGCTTCCGCTGCACGAAGGCCGTCTCCGCCTGCACCAGCAGCCGCCGCCCCTTCGACAGCCCCGCAGCAAGGTCGGGCGGTTTCTCCCGCCCGCGGGTCTGCCGCAGCCGCCTGTCGTACTCCCGCCGCTCCGGGCTCAGCAGCAGCAGGTGGGCATTGGTCCACTGGCGAAACTGCTCGTCTTCCAGCAGCTCGGCCGGGGGCAGCTCTTTCTTGTACTTGCGAATGAGCTGGCGGTACCGCGCCCGAATCTGCACCGGCATCGCACTGGGAGGCAGGCCCAGCAGATCGTATGCGTTCCGAGGTTCCCGAATCTTGAGCATCTCAGTCTCGGCGAGTATAGTGAGCGGCGGTCTTCGGTGTCAAGGTGAGCCACGATGAACCGCATCATGTTCCTCGGCACGGGCGGCGCGCGCGTGCTTGTCTTCAAGCAGCTTCTCGCCTCCGGCGGCCTGTGGATCGAGCAGGCCGATACCCGCATCTCGCTCGACCCCGGGCCGGGCGCCCTCGTGCAGGCCACAAAGCGTAAGCTCGATCCAACCAAGCTCGACGCCATCCTCCTCTCGCACCGGCACCTCGACCACTCCGCCGATGTCAACACCATGGTCGAGGCCATGACCGCCGGTGGCTTCAACCGGCGCGGAGTCATCCTCGCACCCCGGGAGGCCTACGAGGACGACCCCGTCATCCTCAAGTACCTCCGAGGCTACGTCGCAGAGACCCTCGTCATCGAGGAGGGCGGCTGCTGCCGGATCGGCGACCTCACCGTGCGCACCCCCGTCCGCCACGACCACGCGGGTGAGGTCTACGGCTTCGTCTTCGAATCACCGGGCTGCCGCTGGTCCTATATCGCCGACACCCGTTACTTCCCCGAGCTCGCCGACCACTATCGCGCCGACGTCGTCGTCATGCACACAGTCCGCCTCGAGGAGAGCGAGATCTACCACCTATCCATCCCGGACGCCAAGCGCCTCATCGAGGCGATTCGACCGAAGACGGCCATCCTCACCCACTTCGGCATGACCGTCTGGCGCGCCAAACCCTGGGAAGTGGCCGAGCAACTCAGCCAGCAGACCGGCGTCAAGGTGATCGCCGCGCGGGATGGGATGAGATTTGAGCTGCCGGGGGGAACGGAGAGATAGGAAGAAGGATAGCAGGCGGCGGGATTGTGTTATAATCCGACCTTGGGGAAACGCTCATGACGACCATGCAGGCGCAACTAGATCAACTCGTCGTCCGAATCGTGCAGGCCGTGCATCCCCTGCGCATCATCCTCTTCGGCTCCGCGGCGCGCGGAGACACCGGACCGGAGAGCGATGTGGATGTGCTGGTGGTCGTGCCGGAGGGAACGCACCGGAGGAAGACGGCACAGTACCTGCACACCCAGTTGATCGGCATGCCGTTCGCAGTGGACATCATCGTAACCACCCCCTCTCTGCTGGATAAGCATCGGGACAATATCGGGCTGATCTACCGGACAATCCTCGCGGAAGGGAGGGAGCTATATGCGGCCTGAAGCGGGATCGCCGGCCGCGTGGATGCGTTTCGCTCGCAGCGACCTAGCGATAGCGCGAGGCGGGCCGGATCCAGAAATCCTCCTGGAGGGCCTCTGTTTTCACGCGCAGCAAGCGGCAGAGAAGGCGATCAAAGCGGTTCTGGTCCACTCTGGTATCCCGGCCTCGCGAACGCACAGTATCGAGCGTCTGGTAAGCCTGCTGCCGGCCTCCATTGAGCGAGTTCTTGTATTGACGCAAGCTGCCGCCCTGACGGAGTACGCGGTCGAGTTCCGTTACCCGAGCGATGCGGAACCGGTTACCGATGAGGAGCACGCTGAGGCCGTAGGCATCGCCGAGGGAGTCATTTCCTGGGCTAAAGGGCTAATCGAATCGTAGCGGTCGCTCCGACGGCTCCAGGGGGTATCATCATGACGTGTGACGGCAGACAGCTAAACAGCTGAAGATGAACCGGAAGGCATCGGAGATCGCCGAGAAGCTCACCCAGGAAACCGGCACGAAAGTCATCGCCGCCCGCGACGGAATGCGCTTCGAACTGCCTGGCCCCGAAGTTCTGTAGGGCGGGGTCTCCTGACGCCGCCGAATGGGAAGAGCGTGCACTTATCATCCCACCCTATCTCTCCAGTCACAGGGGTTGACTCCAGCGGAAGCCCCAGCCGAGTTTTGTTTTTGAGACTATGTCTCAGTTTTTGTAAATGGACACCAAGAAGGCTCCCTATCATGCCCAGGATTGGTTGTTAATCTTGTTTGCTCGCTACCATCTCCATTCATAACATAGATTTCCCCGTTTCCATCTCTAGCTGATACGAAAGCAATCTTCTTGCCATCAGGAGACCAGCAAGGATACGCTTCGCCCGCCGGATTCTTTGTTAAATTTGCCTGTTCACTTCCATCTCCATTCATAACATAGATTTCCCAGTTTCCATCTCTATCTGATACAAAAGCAATCTTCTTGCCATCAGGAGACCAGCAAGGAAATCCGTCAAGGCCTGTGTTATTTGTTAATCTTGTTTGATCACTTCCATCTGTATTCATAACATAAATTTCGTTATTTCCATCTCTCTGTGACGTGAAGGCTATCTTCTCGCCATCTGGTGACCAGGAAGGACCAAAATCCTTAGCCGGATTCGTTGTCAATCTTCTTTGTTCACTACCATCCGAGTTTATGACATAAACATCATAATTGCCAATGAACGTATTTGAATCAAAAGCCAATTTCTTGCCATCAGGAGACCAAGAAGGATGTTCATTAGTAGGGGGGCTATACGCTACTCTTGTTGTACTCGGGTCAACAAGATTTATCACGTAGATTTCACGGATTTCAATGTCCCCGAAGTTACCTAGGGAGATAAAAGCTATCTTTTTACCATCAGGTGACCAGGAAGGAGCATCGCCACTAGGCAGACTGATTCCCAATCTTTTTTGCTCGCTACCATCTGGATTCATAATATAAGTTTCATGCTTCCCATCTCTATCTGAAACAAAAGCAATCTTACTTTGATATGTTGGTTTTACTTCCTCACTTCTTGCATAGCCTAAACCCAGATAAGTACCAGCTGCTATTGTTGCAGCAATTAATGCTGTCAAACCAACTTGCCTCAACCCTTTTCGCATTCCGTTAAAGAAATCAGAGGTGCACAGCCTAATCGACGAGTCCATCTCTCTTCCTCCTTGCGACGCTCGTATCACATCCCGCTGTTTGGACAAAATTCTCCGCTAATCCGGTGACCTCCTGCACGAAGAACAACCCCCTCCCGACAGGTAAGGAGCCTAGCGATGTGGAATCCCACCGCGTCCAGGAGAGGTCTGCGTGCCCACTTATATCTCTGCCATCCGCGAAATCCCCTGCCCCTCCTCCACGCTCGCGGCCTTCTCTGCCATCAAGGATCGGTCGGGCGCGGTGCTCCTGGAAGGCGCCACCCGCGAGCCGAAGCTCGGACGCTGGTCATTCTTGGCCTGCGAGCCTTTCCTGACTTTCCGCAGCAAGGGCCGCCGCATTGAGATCCGCCGGGCCGCCGGAATCGAAGTGCGCGAGGGAAACCCCTTCGCCCTGCTGCGCGACTTGCTCTCCGACATCCGCATCGAGCGGCCACCCGAGGCCCCACCCCTGATCGCCGGCGCGATGGGGTACTTCGGCTATGACCTCGGCCGCTTCGTCGAACGCATTCCCGAGGACACCGTAGACGACGTCCCCGTCGCCGACTGTCACCTCGGGTTCTACGGCGCGGTCGCTGCCATAGACCACGTGGAGAATCGAGGTTTCGTCTGCGCTATCGGCGCGCCGCAGGAAGACCCAGCCGCCGCGCAGAAACTGGCAGAAAAGCGCGCGGCCGAGCTGGAAGAGCGCCTACTGAAGTCGGCCAACGACTCTGCGCCACCAGCTCGGCCTCCCGTTGTGCCCGCCCTCCCCATCACCTCCAACTTCACGCACGAGGACTACCTCAAAGCAGTGGCCCGTGCCAAGGACTACATCGCGGCCGGCGATATCTACGAGGTCAACCTCTCCCAGCGCCTCTCCGCACCCCTCGCGACAACGCCCTTCGACCTCTATCGTCGCCTCGCGAGCACAAACCCCGCACCATTTGCGGCCTACTTCGAGACCCCCGACGCTGCCGTCGTCTCCTGCTCCCCCGAGCGCTTCCTTCAGGTGCGGGGCCGTGAGGTGGAAACACGCCCGATGAAGGGAACCAGGCCGCGCGGCGCGAACGCAGAGGAAGACGCCGGCCTCGCCGCCGAGCTGCTCGCCAGCGAGAAGGACCGCGCCGAGAACGTCATGATCGTAGACCTCGAACGAAACGACCTGGGCCGCGTCTGCGAGTTCGGCTCCGTCCACGTCCCCGAGCTGTTCGTCCTCGAAACCTACGCCACCGTCCACCAGCTCGTCTCGACAGTGCGCGGCCGCCTCCGCGCCGACGCCACGGCCCTCGATTGCCTGCGCGCCTCCTTTCCGGGCGGCTCCATCACCGGGGCGCCGAAGGTCCGCTCAATGGAGATCATCGAGGAAATCGAACCCACCCGCCGCGGCGTCTACACGGGCTCTATCGGGTACCTCTGCTTCTCCGGCGACATGGACGTCAACATCGTCATCCGCACCCTCGTGATAAAGGACTGCCGCGCCTACTTCCAGGTCGGCGGCGCCATCGTCGCCGACTCCGACCCCGAAGGCGAGTACCAGGAAACCCTCGACAAAGCCCGCGCCCTCGGGAAGGGGCTGGCCGCGGAGGCAGGAACGGAGGAGGTCATATGGCCGGAATAGCCTGGGTGAATGGAAAGCTGCTGCCGCCCGATCAGCCCGCGATCTCGCCCCTCGACACAGGCTTTCTCTACGGCGAAGGCCTCTTCGAGACCATGCGGGCATACGGCGGCAAGGTGTTTCGCCTGCCCCAGCACCTCCACCGCCTCCTCACCGCGGCCGCAGACCTCAGCCTAACGCCGCCGACACCGCAGTTGTTGGCAAAGGCCGTCCAGGAGGCGCTCGATGCGGGGGGCCTCGAGGACGCCTCTGTGCGACTCACCGTGACTGCCGGCGTCGCCGGTTCATCAACACCCACCGTCGTCATCCTCGTCCGCCCCCTTCGCCTGCCGCCCCGCGATCTCTACGAGTCGGGCTGCCACGCCGTCTCGATCCGATGCGCCCACAACCTGGAGACACCACTCCGCCGCATCAAGTCTCTCAACTACCTCGACAAGCTCCTGGCACAGCGCTCCGCCTCCCACAAAGGCGCGCACGAGGCCATCCTGGTGGACGCCGACGGCTGTGTCGTCGAGGGGGCCATGCGGAACATCTTCGCCGTCATCGGCGGAACTCTCGTCACTCCTCCCCTCTCCCGCGGCCTCCTCCCCGGCATCACCCGCGCTGCCGTCCTGGAAGTCGCAGAGCGGAACGACATCCCCCAGGCCGAGCGCGACCTGCCTCTAACCGACCTCTACCGCGCCGACGAAGCCTTCCTCACCAGCTCCCTCGCCGAGATACTGCCCGTGGCGTCCATAGATGGGAACCCGATGGCCCAAACCGCACCTGGCCGCCTCACCCGCGCCCTCATGGAGGCCTACCGCTCCCTCGTCGCCGACGAGCTGACCCGCCTGTAGCGCGGGCATTCCCACGCCCGCCGGGCGCCCCCTTAAGTTACCAACCCAAAGGCTCGCGCCACATACACCGCCATTTGATCCCGCGTCACGACGTAGTCGGGATGGTAGTAGCCGTCATCGTATCCCTGCACCACC
>DAOVEW010000270.1 GCA_030668755.1 Bacillota bacterium
AGGAGATGCTTAAGGAGGCGCGGCACGAAGCGCGGGGCATCGTCAGCCGCGCGAAGCAGCGGACCGAGGAGCTGCTCAACCTCCTGCGCCAGTCCGTGCAGGAGGCGCGCGAGGCCAAGGATGCCATCGAGCGGGAGGCCGTTCAGCTCACGCAGTACGCGCCGCCGGAGCCCTCCGAGGTGGTGCGCGCCGCGCGGGAGGAGCTGGCGGGCATTTCCGAGGAGGCCGCGGAGGCCGCCGCGGAGGCGGACGCCGAGCCTGAACCCGAGCCGGAGCCGGAACCGGAGCCGGTCGGCGAGCTGCGCGTCGGCGACGCGGTGTTGGTGAAGAGCGTGAAGCAGAAGGGCAGCGTCCTGAAGCTGCCCGACGAGAGCGGGCAGGTCGAAGTGCAGGTCGGCATTCTGCGTCTTTCGGTGCCTACAGGGGACCTGGCGAAGGTGCCCGAATCCCTCGTCAGCGTGCACCGCGCGGCGCCCGATGCGGTGCGCGTGACGCGCGGCCCCGTCCCGAAGGAGTTACACCTGCGCGGGCTCCGCGTTGACGCCGCACTCTACGAGCTGGATCGCTACCTCGACCGCGCCGCCCTCGCGCTTCACGATCAGGTTCGGATCGTCCACGGGAAGGGCACCGGCGCGGTGCGGGCAGCCGTGCACGAACGGCTTAAGGAACACCCCCTCGTGCGTTCCTTCCGGCTGGCCGACGTCGGCGAGGGCGACTCGGGGGCCACAGTGGTGGAACTGGGGGATGCCTTGTAGGGCAGGCCTACAGTTGCCTACTCCTCGTGCCGATGAGGCTCTCGCCAACCGCCGGGCTGGCCGGAGGGATCGAGCTGGAGGCGGTTTCGCACCAGCTTGACGCCCGAGACGCCCTTGACGATCTCTTCGACGAGGTTGCGCTGCTCCTCCGTCTCGACCGCGCCGTCCAGGAAGACCGCTGCTCCCACGGCCTTCACGCGCACGGATTCCAGGCCCGCGGTTCGCTCGTCCTCCGCAAGGGCCTTCTCTATGGCATGGGTGCGCTTCCGGTCCTCCGGCATTGCTAGTCCTCCTTCTGCTGCTGTTGTGAAGAGGAGGGCGCCGAATCGGGCGCTTCCTCGCGCGCTTTGCGCTGGAGTTCCGCCAGCTTGTTCAAGGCTTCGAGCGGCGTCAGCGCATCTACGTTGACGCGCCGCAGCTCATCCACCAGGGGGCTGGATCGGCCGCCGAACAGCGCGAGCTGGTCGGCCGGGGGAATCTGACTCGGCGCCGACGGCTCTCTCGGGCCGCTACGGCCCACGTGATCGCGCTCCTCCAGCGACCAGAGAACCTGCTTCGCGCGTTCGAGCACGTCGGGCGGCAGCCCGGCGAGGCGGGCGACCTGGATTCCGTAGCTCCGGTCGGTGCCGCCCGGCATGATCTGCCGAAGGAAGACGACCTGGTCTCCCCTCTCCTTCACGGCGATGCGGTAGTTCTTCACCCGAGGCAGCGAGTCCGCCAGCTCGTTCAGATGGTGGTAGTGGGTGGCGAAGAGCGTCTTCGATCCCAGATGCGGCGCGTTGTGCAGGTGTTCCGCGACCGACCACGCGATGCTCATGCCGTCGAACGTGCTCGTGCCCCGGCCGATCTCGTCGAGGATAATGAGGCTGCGCTTCGTCGCGTGGCGCAGGATGTTCGCCGTCTCTGTCATCTCGACCATGAAGGTGCTCTGCCCGGTGGCGAGGTCATCGGAGGCGCCGACGCGGCTGAAGATCCGATCCACGAGGCCGATGCGGGCCTCTTCCGCCGGCACGAAGCTGCCGATCTGCGCCATGAGCACGATGAGCGCGACCTGGCGCAGGTAGGTGGACTTCCCCGCCATGTTCGGGCCGGTGATGATGAGCAGTTGGTTCTCGGAGCAGTCGAGGTGCGCGTCGTTCGGGACGAAGCGCTCCTCGGTGAGCGTCAGCTCGACCACCGGGTGGCGGCCCGCGCGGATATCCAGCCGGTCGTCGTCGGCGATCTGCGGCCGGCGGTAGCGGTTTCGCGCAGCGACCTCCGCGAAACAGGCGAGCACATCCGCCCGGGCCGCGACGTCGCTCGCGCGCTGCAGCCGGGGCGCCTCCGCGGCGACCTTTCGGCGCAGCTCCGCGAAGATCTCCTGTTCGAGCGCGAGGATGCGCTCCTCCGCGCCGAGGACCTTCGACTCGTATTCCTTGAGTTCCGGTGTGATGAAGCGCTCCGCGTTGGCCAGCGTCTGCCGCCGCTCATAGTCCCTAGGGGCCAGCTTCAGGTTCGGCCGCGTCACCTCGATGTAGTACCCGAACACCTGGTTGAAGCCGACCTTCAACGACTTGATGCCGCTGCGCTTGCGCTCCCGCTCCTGGAGGCCTGCGATCCAATCCTTGCCCTGGGTACGCGCCTTCCGCAGCTCGTCGAGCTCCGCCGAATGCCCCTCGCGGATCATGCCTCCCTCCCGCGCCGTCGCCGGCGGGGAGTCCTCCAGTGCCCCGGCGAGCGTCTCGCGCAGGTCGGCCAGGGGATCGAAGTCCGCCACTAGCGACTGAAGCGCCGGGCTGCCGGACGACTTTAGTGCCTCGGCGAGCTGCGGCAGGCGGCCGAGCGAGTCCCGCAGCCCGCCAAGATCGCGTGGGGTCGCGGTTCCCGCGGCGGCGCGGCCGACCGGGCGCTCCAGGTCGCGCACCTGTCGCAGCTCGGTGCGAATCCGCTCCCGCAGCAGAGCGTCATCTACGAAGGCCGCGACCGCCTCCAGACGCTCTTCGATTGCCGGCTTATCGAGGAGCGGTGCGGTGAGCCAGCGGCGCAGCAGCCGCGCGCCCATCGGCGTCAGTGTATCGTCGAGCACCCACAGCAGCGTGTTCCGCGGCGACCCATCCCGCAGCGACGCAAGCAGCTCCAGGTTGCGCCGGGTGGTCGCGTCCACCACCATGAACTCATCCCGCGAGTAGGTGCGCATGCCCCTGATCTGCTCGACTGCGGACTTCTGCGTGCGCCTGAGATAGGCAATGGCCGCGGCCGCCGCCTCGACGGCGGCGGGCATGTCCTCACAGCCGAATCCGCGCAGCGAACTCACGCCGAAGTGCGCTCGGAGCAGCTCCTCCGGCGAGTGCGCGAGGAAGGCGTCGGCCCCCCAGGTCGCGATCATTCCATCCGCTCCCGCCATCAATCGTCCGATATCCTCACGCCGCGGGTCGTCCTCCCCGACGAGAAGCTCCGCCGGCTGAAGCCGTGCCAGCTCGTCCGCCAGCTCGCCCCAGGCGTTCTCTCCCGACAGCTCGGTCGCCATCAGCTCGCCCGTCGAGCAGTCCGCCGCGGCGAGGCCGATCCTTTCCCCGCCAGCGACAACGCTCACGAGGTAGTTGTTCGCCTTCTCGTCCAGCAGGTGATCCTCGA
>DAOVEW010000139.1 GCA_030668755.1 Bacillota bacterium
CGCCCTTTGGGATGGCCAATCCGAGGCCGACGCTGCTCAGTCGCGGCCTCCAGGTGCAGGAGGCCAGACGGGTGGGCGACGGGTCGCACCTTGCGCTGCGGCTGCTGGAGCAAGAGGGCCCGGCGAGGGATGCGATCTGGTTCAGTGCGGGCGAGCTGGCTGAGGAGCTTGCAGTGGGCAGGCACGTGGACATATGCTACCGGGCGAAGCTGGAGGAGTGGAAGGGGGAACTGCGGGTACGGCTCCAGGTGGAGGACGTGGGCGTTCGGCAAGGTGATTGAGGTATGGCTGCCAGGGTGACGAAGAAGCGCACGGCCGACATAGAGGAGCTGATTGCGGCCGCGGCGAGCTACAACCCGGAGGTGGACCGGGAGCTGCTGTGTCGCGCGTACGAGTGCGCTGCCAAAGCGCACCGGGGGCACAAGCGGCTGACCGGAGACGATTTCATCACGCATCCGCTGGCGATCGCAGGGCTACTCACCGAGCTGCGGATGGACGATGCGACGCTGGCGGCGGCTTTGCTGCACGACGTGGTCGAGGACACCGGCCGCGAGCTGGAGGATCTTCGCAAAGAATTCGGCGCCGAGATCGCCTCGCTCGTGGACGGCGTCACGAAGCTGCGGCGAATCCAGTTCGACAGCGGTCGGGAGCACCAGGCGGAGAACCTTCGGCGGATGCTGCTGGCGATGGCCAAGGACCTGCGGGTTATCCTGATCAAGCTGGCCGACCGGCTGCACAACATGGAAACCCTCGACCCCCTGCCCGAGGACCGGCGCCTGGAAGTGGCTCAGGAGACGCTTCAGATCTTTGCGCCGATCGCCCACCGTCTGGGGATCTGGCGATACAAGTGGCGGTTGGAGGACCTAGCCCTGCTGTATTTGGACCCGGAGAAGTACCAAGAGATCAGCCATGCCGTCACGCACAGTCGGGAGGACCGAGAGAGAATCATCCGCCGCGCAATCGGGCAGCTCCGGAAGCGCCTGGAGGAGATAGACATCGAGGCGGACATCGAAGGGCGCCCGAAGCACTTCTACAGCGTATACCAGAAGATGCAGCAGCAGGCCGTGGACTTCGACCAGATTCTGGACCTGGAAGCCATCCGCGTTGTGGTGAACACAGAGACGGAATGTTACACCGCGCTGGGGGTGGTGCATTCGCTGTGGCTGCCGCTGCCCGACATGTTCACCGACTACATTGCGAAGCCGAAGTCGAACATGTACCAGTCGCTGCACACAAAGGTGATAGGGCCGCACGGGGGGCCGATGGAGGTGCAGATCAGGACTTGGGCGATGCACCGGCGGGCGGAGTACGGAGTGGCAGCGCACTGGCGATACAAGGAAGGGCGGAGCAGAGATCTCGAGGTGGACACGAAGCTTTCCTGGCTGCGGCAGATAGTGGACCTGCAGAGCGATCTGCGCGACCCCCACGAATGGCTGGAGTCCCTCAAGCTGGATCTGTTCAAGGACCAGGTGTTCGTATTCACGCCCAAGGGAGATGTCATTGACCTGCCGGCCGGGTCCACGCCGGTTGACTTCGCCTACCGCATCCACACCGAGGTCGGGAACCACTGTGTCGGCGCGCGAGTGAACGGCCGCATGGTGCCGCTGCAGTACCAGTTCAAGAACGGGGACGTGGCAGAGATCATGACTTCCCCGCGGCCCGATGCGCGACCGAGCCTGGACTGGCTGTCGTTCGTGGCGAGCTCACAGGCGCGGAGCAAGATAAAGTTGTGGTATCGCCGCGCGCAGCGTGAGGAGAGCATCGGGCGGGGCCGGGAGCGACTGGAGGAGGAGTGCGAGCGGCTGGGGGCCGACGGGGAGGAGCTTCTAAAGGAGAAGGCGCTGGAGGAACTGGCGCAAAGGCTGAGCTATTCGGAATGCGACGACCTGTACGCCGCGGTCGGCTATGGCGACCTTTCGGCCGAGACAGTGATCCGCCGACTGCGGGGCGAGCCACCTGCTTCCAAGCGAAAGAAGCGGGCAAGCCGAAGCGACCAGGCCAGCCTGCAAATGGCGATTAGCATCGGCGGGGTGACGGACGTGCTCTTCCGACTGTCGCGGTGCTGCGCTCCTGTGCCGGGCGACGAGATCGCGGGATTCATCACCCGAGGAAGGGGCGTCACCGTGCATCGGGCGAAGTGCCCGAATCTCGCTCACTACGCGAAGCGCGAGCCGGATCGAGTCGTGCCGCTGGAATGGACACTCAGCCCCGACGCCCACTTCCCGGTAATGATAGAGGTCGAGGCACTCGACCGTGTGGGTCTGCTGAGCGACATCAGCGCGATCATCAGCGCGCAGGGCACGAACATCCTTCAGGCACGCGTGCGGACCGGCGGCAAGCCAAAGATGGCACGCTTCAACATCACCCTGGAGGTGAAGGGTCTGGATCACCTCCGCAGCGTGATGGACCGCATCGGTGCGCTGAGCGATGTGCTGCGCGTCGAACGCTCCCGCCGCGCCTAGGGCTCCAGCAGGAGGGGCGCGCGCGTCGTCACGATCTCAGCTAAGGCAGCGATACCCGAGACAATTGGTGCTCACGGAGAGGAGCGTGGGGTGCTCGGCCTCTCGGCGGTCAACCTCCGCCGTCGTCGTCCGGCACATCTGACGCTCGGAATCGTAGTTTGCGCAGTCGACGCACCGGCGGAGGATGCACCCGCACTTTAAGCACTGGCTCTGGTTATCGAGCCAGTTCTCTGCGCCGCAGCTTGGGCACTTGACGTCCACCTTCGGCCCACCTTCCCTTCAGCGAACCGCCCGAGGCGGTACACCAGCTTGAGGTGGAACGAGCAAGATGCTCAACGCGAGATTGCCAGGGTCTGCACTACGCCCCTCTGAGCCACCCTCCTCCCGGCGTCGCAGCGCCTTTGTTCAGTCCGGCGGACAACCCGCAGCGGCGGTTTCCACCCGTGCCTGCCATCCCTTCGCCTCTTCCCAGTGGCCGGCGCGCAGATGCAGCATCCACAGGAGCTCCGGGAGCTCTGTGTCGTCTGGGTCGAGCGCATATGCGCGCTCCCCGGCCGCGATGCTGAGGTCCCAGAAATGGCTGTCACGCTCGATCTCGGCCATTCGGGCCCGGGTCACTGCAAGGAGTCGATGGGGGCCGGGGCACTCGGGCAGCCAGGCCGCGGCGGCGGCCGCGCAGCTCGCCGCCTTGCGCAGGATGGGAAGCCGCTGCCTGTGGGCCTCTGCACCGCCCTGGAAGCACAGTGCATCATCAAGGGCAAGCGCCAGGTGGGCGGTCGCCATCCGTGCGACGGGATTATTCTTGCCGCTGCCCGCCTGTGCTTCTTCGGCGCGTGCGAGGAGGTGGGCGATCTCGCCGCGAAGCCGCGGAGCCTGCTGGACGATGGCACCGTTCAGGCATGTGCTGCGGAGAAGACGCTTGGCATCGATGGCAGCTATTGCTGCGCGGACCGGGCCCGAGCCAGCGCCCGTCGCCGCGCGGTCGCGCACGCCACGGTTCGTAAGGAACGAAGTGCCGAACTCCGAGTCTGCGTACTGCCGGGAGGCGAGCCAGGTGAGCCACGCCGCGTGGTAGTAGGCCGAGGAGTAGTCGCGAGCCTGCCGGTAGGCCGCCGCGAGATCCCTCCGCGCGGCATAATCGTAGGGATTGCGCTGAAGATGCCGCTCGACAGAAGAGCCGCGGCTGAGCCCTGGTTGTCCCTGGCTTTGCGCGGGAGCCAACAGCGCGAGGGAGAGCACGAGAAGGGCCGCTCTTCTCACTTGCCGGCCTCCGTATATGCGATCGCGTTCCTGCGCAGAAAGAGCTTTAGCGCATTCGACGCGATCCCGAGGTTCCACTCCGAAGACTGGAGGCCGTCGGCGAGCTCGGCCCCGCCGCCAGAAAGGAGAGCATACGCCACGCCGACGACGACGCCGCGGCCGTCTACGATGGGACCGCCGCTGCTGCCGTGGCCCGTGCGGGCGCTGTGCTGCAGACGTCCAACCGGCCCCGGCCTGGTTCCGCTGAGCGTTATGATCTCTCTTCCCGTGTCCGGATGTACGCGCCGCACGTACTGAAGGTCCTCGTGCACCCGCGCCCCGCGTATGAGGGAGAGTATCTCTCCGGAGGTGGCCTGGAACTCCTCCTCCGGAAAGCCGAGAGCGACTATGGGGTCACCCACGCGGACGCTGTCCGAGTTACCGATCGGAAGAGCCGCGAAGGTCGTGTCGTCGCCGGGCGGCCGGGAGACGCGAAGCACTGCCAGGTCGAGGTCTTCGGCGACGAGGACGGGAACAGCAAGGTAGGTGCGCGCGGCATCCCCGTCCCCCACGGTGACCCACAGGTCTCGGATGACTCGCAGCAGACGCGCCATCGAGTCCCACGCCGCGTACGTGAGGCGGAGGCGGTGGAAGCGCACACCGCTGAGGACCACATGGGCGTTCGTGACAACATCGCCTTGCGCGTTGACGAGGAATCCGGTGCCGGTGGCGCCCACCCGGAGCCGACGGGCGAGCTCGGCCTCGAAGGGAGTCCACGGCTGGCGGGCGGCCAGCTCGGCGGCGAGCTCGGGCCCGACGGAGGTGGGGTCCAGCGCCGCCTCGACGCGCACGACAGCCTGCCGCAGAGCGGGATCGACCTGCCCGCTGCTTACCGCCGCGGATGCCAGGGAGGCTGTCGGCGCCACCGTCAATGCCAATAGCAGAGCTGCACGAATGAAGTCCATCGCAAGAGGAGTTCGACGCCGACGCGCTGCGTCCTCGGAGCAGGCACCTCGACCGCCGTCAGCAGGGAAAGAGGTCGTGCGCCCTTGGTTACCAATCGCTGTACTGTTCGCCGGACACGGAGGTCAAGGTTGTGCCGCTGTGGACCTCACCAGTGGCCGGCGTGTAGTTCCAGGTAGTCGTGCTGTCGGTGAAGGGGTCCTTCGGGAGAGCATTGCCGGGCGAGACGAGGTATGGCCCGCGCCAGCTCGTGACATCCAGGTAGATGCCTGTGCCGCCCGCCCCTGCTGAAGGCTCAGTCATCAACTGGGAGAGACTCGCCGGGTAGTCGCCG
>DAOVEW010000228.1 GCA_030668755.1 Bacillota bacterium
TAGCGCCAGAACTCGTTCGCATCGAAGCTCGGCTGCGTGGCGAGGGCCAGAACCTCGCCGTTCGCCGGGTCCATGACAGCCGCCGTCCCGCCGGCCGCCCCCCACGCGGCTATTGCCTTAGACAGCTCCTCCTCTGCAATCGCCTGTATGTCAAGATCCAGCGTGAGGACCACGCTGCTGCCGGGCGTCATGGGCTTGCTGACAACGCTGCGGTTCGGGATCTGGGAGCGCGAACGCGGCCGCCTGCCGTCCAGCGCCACGAGCATCTCGCCGTCGCAGCCGGCGAGGCGCTCGTCGAGCGCGCTCTCGATCCCGCCCAGAGCACGCATGTCCCGCCCGATGAACCCCAGCAGGGGCGCTGCTAGCTCCCGATGGGGGTAGGCGCGCTTCCATTCGGTGCTCACGATCAGCCCGGGGCAGCCGAGATCGTTTAGGGCCTCGGCTGCAGGCTCGTCCACCGAATCGCGGAGCCGAACATAGCGCACCCCCTCATCGGCGGCCAGCCTATGCACGAGCTGGCCGCTGCGCATTCTCAGCACCGGTTCGAGCTGCTGGGCGAGACGGGAGGGGTCGTCTATCAGACCCGGATCGGCGGCAACAGAGAACAGCTTGAGGTTGAGCGCCAGCGGGTTCCCGTTGCGGTCGTAGATGTTGCCTCGCGGCGCGCGAATCGGCCAGCACCGGCCCTGTCGTTGGTCGGCCTGTCGGCGGTACAGCTCGTGGTCGCGGATCTGGATGCACCAGAGCTTGACGCTGAGAGCGACGAAGACCGCCAGGGCGAATAGCAGCCACACGCGCCCCCGCGAGGCTATCTGCCTGCAGCCGATGTACTTCATCCGCACACCTCGACCGGCCACACAAAAAGGCCACCGCCTATGGGCGGTGGCCCGAGACCGTGCTCGCCTCTGCTCGACTCCCGGCGGTGACCACCTCCGCGGCAAGCTGGCCGATCACCGCAGTGACGCCCATGCCGCGCCGGTCGGAGTCGGCGGCGATCTGGATTCCATCCGCCCCGGTGGAGTAGGGGAGGATAACGTAGTCAACCTCTCTCACCGGATCGGCCGGCCGCAGCCCGAGATCCTCGGCCGCAGCCTGGACGCTGCCGTTCGACTCGGTGAGGTGGACCTGATACCGGAGCAGAGCATTCCGCGCCCGCAGGTCCTCGATCTCCCGGCGCAGCGCGATCTCCGTATATCCGTTGCGCGTGCTCAGCGCGGACAGGGCGGCATATCCGAGCACTAGGCAGAAGCCGAGGGCGGCGAGCACTACGGCGGCCAATCCTGCTTCGATCCCCACCGGTCGTTTCCGCGGTAGGCTGCTTGGCTGTTGCTTGGAGGCTGCGTGCAGCTCCCGCGCCCGGTTTTGCCACATCAATTGCTGCGACTGCATAGCGCTCACCGCCCGTGTTCTTTCTTGTCTCGTGCCAGCCGTCCGCCGACCCTAGAGTCGCTCTGCGGCCCTCAGTGTGGCCGACCGAGCGCGTGGGTTCTCTCCGCACTCCTCGGCCGACGGCTTCACCACTCTCTTCGTGAGGATCCTGATTCGAGGGACCTCACCGGATGGGAACGGCGGGCACCTGCTGCGGTCTCTGGCCAGGCGGAACGCCCCCTTGGTTTCACCGCCTTCTAGGCTCTGGTACGTGAGTACTACGATTCTGCCGCCAGCCTTGGTGCGACGAATTGCTGCCTCTAGTGCTTTGCGAAGCGATCCGAGTTCGTCGTTCACGGCTATCCTCAGCGCCATGAAGGACTTCGTGGCTGCGTGAAGGCGTCTCGGACGCGCCCGGGGTGGAATTGCTCGTGTGATCGTTGCTGCGAGTTGTGCTGTGGTTGTGATCGGTTGCTGCTGTCGTGTTGCCGCTATCGCTTTCGCTATTCTTCGTGCCCGCCGTTCCCCTCCGTATTCCTCGAAGATTCTCGCCAGCTCTCTCTCCGGTAGTTTGTTCACCAACTGCGCCGCGGTGGTCGCCTGCCTCGGGTCCATCCTCATATCCAGCGGCCCATCGAGTCGAAAGCTGAAGCCCCGTCTGGCTGTCGTGAACTGTTCGAGCGAGGCGCCGCAGTCGATGAGGACGCCGTCCACCGCGTCCACGCCTGATTCGTCTAGAATCACCTCCAGGTTCGCGTAATCATCGTTCCTCAGCGTCACCCGCCCGCGGCGGGAGAGCCGCTTTCTAGCTCGCTCGATGGCCTCCGGATCCCGGTCGATCCCGATCAGCCATCCGTCGGGGCGGATTCGGTCGAGGATCACCGTCGCATGTCCGCCCGACCCAACGGTCGCATCTACCACCACCTGCCCCGGCCCGCAGGCCAGGTGCTCCAGAACCTCCTCCACCATCACCGGGCGGTGTTGGCCCGGATCGGTTGACGGCATCCCTGCTCCGCCTCGCGGCAAGATGCTAAATCCCGAGCGCAGCGGCCTTCTCCATGATGCGCTCGGGAGAGAACTCTTCTTCTTGATAGGATTCCCAGCGATCCTTCGCCCAGATCTCAATGCGGTTGATCACGCCGCGCAGAACGACGTCCCTGTCGATGCCGACGCTCCTGCGGAGTGCTGCCGGCAGCACAACTCTGCCCTGTCTGTCCAGGAACACTTTGTTCCCGCTGGCGAAGAACTGCTTGACGCGATCGCCGTCCATATCGGTGATCCGCACCTCAGTGAGCCGGTCTTCGATCTTGCGCCACTCTTCCCATGGGAACAGGAACAGGCAGCCGTACCATCCCCGCGTGATGAAACCCCCGTGCTCCATGATATCCCGGTAAGCGCGGGGGATGGCGACTCTTCCCCGGTCGTCGAGTTGGTGTTCGACCTCGCCCGTCAGCATCGCTGGCTTCCGCCGCTTCCTCGCCCGTGGCCTGCGTCGGCCCCCCGGCTCGATGCGGTCTTTCCCCCTGTTTCCCCCAACCTAGGGTTGAGGGTGCACGATTCTACCACAGTTCCCCACACATCTGTCAACCCCCAAAGCGACTTATTGCGCGGAAATCCTTCGCTTACATGCCAAACAGATGAGAGGCAAATGGGTGTTTGGCAGCCGGGGGAAACGCCTACAGGCGAGACTTGAGGCAGAGTGCCCTGGGCTCGCTCCACGGCGCGAAATCTCTGCTCGTCACGTGACCCAACATCCTGCTTCGGAAGGGCAGTCTCCCGAACCCTGCCCCACACCGCCTCCGCGCTCCTTGCAGCGCATGCGCGCACAAAACAAGAGGGCGGACCTCTCGGTCCGCCCTCAATCTCCTCTGCCTTCGGTTGGCGGCCTACGCCGGCCGGCCCCTCACGGGCTCAGGAACGCGCGGTCTACGAACACCGCCATCTGGTCGCGGGTAACCGGGTAGTACGGCCGGTAGAAGTCGTCCGGGTAGCCCTTGACAACGCCGTTGTTGACACAGGCCTCGATCGCAGTGCCCGCCCAGAATCCTGCCAGGACATCCAGGAACAGATCCCCGGCCTGGGTCATGTCGTCGGTCACGGTGACCCACCCCTTCGCCCGCGCGATGAACACGGCCATCTGATCGCGCTTGACGATCGAGTCGGGACCGTAGTACCGCAAGTCGTCGCCCCCGATGTACCCCTGGACGACGCCGTGGTCCCAGCAGTACATGATGTACTTCCAGGCCCAGTGGTCCCAGGGCACGTCCTCAAACACCTGGCCCTCACCTGTGTAGTCCGGCACGTTCTCGTCGCCGCCGGCCATGGCGCGGGCGATGAAGGCGGCCATCTGATCGCGTCGGCACTCCCAGTCGGGATGGTACAGCTCGTCCGGGAACCCCTGGGTTATCCCGTTGGCGACCGCGTCCTCGACCGAGGAGAACGCCCACTGGTAGAAGGGGATGTCCCGGAACGAGTACCACAGGCCGAGGACGGTGAGTCCCCAACCGTAGTCGAGCACGTACGCGTGATCTTCGTAGATGGCGACGTCC
>DAOVEW010000266.1 GCA_030668755.1 Bacillota bacterium
CGACCTTCATGATCCGGTCGATGGCGCGCTTGGCATAGTCGAGGCGCTGCTCGTCTATGTCGATGAGCGAGACGGTGGAGCCGGCGAGGTCCTCGTACGACATCATGTCGATGACCAACGTTCGGGTGAAGCCAAGACTGCCAGCACCTACGAAAGCGATCTTCGCCATCGGTATCCCTCAGAGAAGAAAGTTGGAGGCCGGGAGCGGCGGCCCGACCTCTGCGACGTACACTTCTCCGGGCGCAGATTGGCACCTTCAGCAGGGCGGCCTATGGTGAGAACTCCGGCCCGGCCGAGCTGCGGGCGATCTCAGCCGCGAGCTCCTCGATCTCAGGGCGGGCGAGCAGGTCGCCGTAGAAGCGGACGGCGTGCTCCCAGGACTGGGTGCGGTGATCGTCGAGGATGATGGCCATGAGGAGACGGCCATCGGGTTTGGTCGCAAAGTGGATGAGGCGCTCGGCGTCGAGGAGCCGCGGGTACAGGGCGCCAACCATGAGGGTGTCGGGGAGCTTGCCGATGGGGTGGGGCTGGATCCCGCGATGTGAGCACATGGCCGGGAGCTCCACGACAACGTCATCGGGGATGCCGTCGATGGCCCCGCGGTTGGGGATGTTCACCTGAAGCTCGACACGGTTGTCATTGACGAGGGCGTCGATGAGAGGGAAGTGTTGCTCGCCGGTGGGCTCGGGCGGGAAGAGGTCGGTGAGCCGCTGCGATTCGTCCACCGCGGCCGCGTGGATGCGTGAGACCTCTTCGTCGAGGCCGCGGAGATACTGGGCCCAGCCGATCTCCGAATCGAAGCCGCCGAGCTCTGCGCCATACCACTTCTTCTTCGCATCGAGGTCGGTGTGGAACCACCAGCCGCCCTTGCGCGTGGTGTCGCCGATGGGGAAGAGGCCGACGAGCTTGTAGATCTCGACGGCGGCGCGGGCCATCTGGTTCTCGTGGTAACGGGGGGGATAGTCGCTCCAGAACTCCTCTGACTTCTCCGCGATCCATCGATCCAGGAGCGGCAGCGCGTCGCGGCCTTCGTACTCGAAGCGGGTGAGGAAGATGCAGTGGTTGAAGCCGACCGCCTGGGCGGTGACCTTGTCGGGGTCGAGGCCGATGGTCTCGGCCACCTCGCGGTAGCCGTAGTGGCCGTGGCAGATGCCGCAGAACTTGACGGCGGTCTCGCGATGCACCGCGGTGCAGCCCTCAAAGACCGGGTTGCCGGCCTGGATGAGCCAAGCGTCGGGGCAGAGGCGCTCCATGTCGCGGGCAACCGAAAGCATGAGCCGGATATTGAGGACCTGCTCGATGCGGAAGCCGCGGTAGTAGCCCTGCTCTTCGGTCCACGCGCGGAGCCCCTCGACGAAGTCGTGGCCGCCGACCATGGCGGTGTTGATTACGAAGTCGGCATCGGCGAGCGCGCGCTCGCGCTGGTTTGTCATCTCGAAGGTGACGTCGGCGGCGAGCTCGGCGGCATAGCGATGTGCGAACTTGTGGATCGGCTCGAGGCGAGCGCGGTCGATGTCCATGAGCGTGACGTGAGACCCGGAGAGGCTCTGCTGGAGGCAGATGTCCTGGATGACGCCGACCGAGAAGACGGCGCTTCCAGCACCGATGACGCCGAGCTTGATGGGGCAGGCCATGCGGCATCCTTTCCGCGGCAGTCTGTGAACCTGCTCGCATGTTCTGCACACGCCGGAGGCCGCCTTCACAGCAGGGGGCATTGGGCCCGGCATTGGGCGCGGGGAGTCAAGGGGCAGGCATTCAGCCCGCGCGGAAGAAGCGAGGGGGAAGTAGAATGTACAGGAGGCGACATGTACGTGACATCGCTGACAGGGCTGGCGCTCGCCGCCAGCGTATGCGCGGCACTGGCGGCTCCGGCCTGCGCCGGACGCCCGAGGTGGATGCCGAGCGCGCCGGCGCTTCCGGTGTCGGGCCGGGTGGTGGAGGCTTCGACGGCTGAGGAGCTTGACCGCACGGTGCGGGAGGCGAGAGACGGCGACACGGTCATGGTCGCGGACGGGGTCTATCAGATGAGGCGCTTGCTGCATCTGAGGGGACGGACCGGAGTGACGATTCGGGGAGCGTCGGGCGATCCGAGCAAGGCCGTTATTCGAGGGAGCGGATTCGAGGACAAGAAGGGAGGATTCGACCTGCTGGTGATCCAGGGGTGCTCGGATATCACGGTGGCGCATCTGACGTTTGCGGAGACACAGACCTATGGGGTCAAGCTGGAGAACACCTTGTTCGAGGGGCGGGGGCTGGAGAACATCTCCATCTATGACTGCAACTTCTTGAACTGCGGGACGCGGATGGTGAAGGGGACAGGCGGCAATGGCGTGCCGGTGGTACGCGGAGCGATCCACTACTGCACGTTCGAGAACACGAAGGCGCCACCCAAGACGTGGCACTTCGATGGCGACTACATCAGCGCTATCGACTGCATGCGGCTGGTTGACTGGACGATCAGCGATAACTACTTCGCGAACATCCGGGGCGCGAACGGGGGCGGACGGGGCGCGGTGTTCGTGTGGGTGGAGTCCAAGAACGTGGTGACAGAGCGGAATGTGTTCGTTGGGTGCGACCGGTCGATCTGCTATGGGAATCCGTCGGGGTCAGATTTCGATCCGCCGTCCTTCCACAACACGGGCGGGGTCATTCGGAACAACTTCGTGGTGGCGGGGACGGACAAGGGGATTGAGGTATGCTGGGCGGACGGGGTGAGAGTGTGCCACAACACGGTGCTGGCGGATGTAGGGAAGGGCTGGGGCATTCACTATCACTGGCAGGAGCTCAGCAACGTCCACATTGCGCACAACATTGTCCGCGGGCGCGTCTTCGGGGACGAGAGCGGTGTGGTCAGCGAGAACAACGTGACGGACGAGGTCGAGGACTCCTGGTTCAGGAATCCGGCGGGGGGAGACCTGCACCTGACGGCCGCGGCAGGCCCGGCCATCGGGAAGGTCCGCCGCCTTGAGGACTGCCCAGCGGACTTCGACGGCGAGAAGCGGCCCGCGGAAGGAGCGGAAGCCGATATCGGCGCCGACGAATACGGAGACGGCTAGCCGTTGGTGATTGGGCGGCGAGGGGACCGGGGTCAGGAGGAGAGATCACCTGGTGCGCTTGTAGTGGGAGTCGGGTTCTCCGGCCCGCTGAAGCGTGAGCTCACCCTCGCCCTCGAACTGATAGCGGAAGTCCATCCTGAAGTCAGTCCCCTCCATCCACAGCGCCAGCATCTCTTTCCTGGCCTTCCACCTGAGCTTCATAGTTGCAGGGACGGCATTCTCGTAGATCTTCGCGACGGCCCTTGCATTGCCGTCCGCCGCCAAGTACAGCCTCGTAATCCTGCCCTCGCCGACCAGCTCCCAGTCTCCTATCAAGCGCTTGTCTCTTCCGAAACAGCCGGCACTGAGAAGAATGAGGGCGCCGGTGAGGGCAATG
>DAOVEW010000055.1 GCA_030668755.1 Bacillota bacterium
CTGCGTAGTTCTGCGGCAGCTCGGGGCGAAAGCTTTCGAAGACATTCAGCTCGGTGGCCGTGGTGTGGGCCTGGTTCATGTCATATTCGTAGTAGCCGGACCAGCGGAACGTCTTGCCGGGCGAGCGCTGAAGGCCCGCAAGGTCGATATCTCTGTGGGCGAGCTTCGCGACGTCCTCGTAGGCGAAGTCCTCGCCCACGACTCCCACCATCCGCACCGGTGAGAAGAAGCTCGCCGAGACCGACGCGTAGCTGGCGGCTCCGCCCAGGGCACCTTCGACCTCAGCGAAGGGAGTCCGCACCGAGTCGTACGCTACGGAGCCGACTATGAGGACGGGGCCGCCCATGGGGCCGGAGACTATGGACACAGCATCTCTCCTGTGCTTGTGCTAGATGTCGAACTCGGCCCAGATGGGGCTGTGGTCGGAGGCCGCGATGAGCAGCGGATGGCGCAGCACACGGCAGGCGGCCAGCTTCTCCGCGAGCGGCTCTGAGGCATAGATGTAGTCCACCCGCGCGACCCGCCGCCGGGCGCCCAGCGTGAATCCCGGCGCGCGCGGGATGCGCTCACGGAAGCAATCCACGAAGCGCGCGCGCTCGATCGCGGCTATCACGCCGCGAGGCCCCTCTTCGAGCGCAGAGCCCGGCCATATCAGGCGCTTCGCCACCGGATCCCCCGCGGTCAGGCTGTTGAGATCGCCGCACATTGCACAGCACGCGCGCCGGTAGGGCCGCATCCATCGGAGCAGCAGCCTCACCTCGCGGCGCCGCGCGTCGTATTCGGGACGAAGATGAGTGACGAAGAGCGTGAAGATTGCGCCGCTGGGCACACGCAGGTCCACCGACATGGTGGTGTGGAGAAACATCGTGTCGAGGCCGTGGTTTGCATGCTGGAGAATGGGCAGACGGGAGAAGACCGCGAGGTCGAAGCCGGAGTTGGCCCTGGCGAGCACTCCCTTCATGCGCAGCCGCCGAGCGACGAGCCGGAAGAGTTCCCGCCGGTTGCGCCGCCAGTGCCGCGCCTCCTGGATCGCCACCACATCAGCGTCGGCGCTGGAGATGACCTCCAGCACCTTTGGCAGCCGGTCCGGAAGCGCCCCTTCCAGGACGTTGTAGCTGAGAAGTCTCAGCATGTCAGATTCGGAGTATAGCAGGGCGCCGGCGCCCCGGCAAGGCGGGACAGATGCCAGGGTCGACGAGCCGGGGTCGTAGCGGGCCCTCGCGAGTTGTGCTGGCTAAGTGGGCGGAACGGGTAGCGCTACATACTTGGGAAGCCCGCGAGGTTAGCGGCCCGCCGGCTAGTGGCTCAACAGCGGGGCCGGGTTCGAGAAAGCGTCGCGCAATGAAGACGTGCCTCTCTGCGACGCCACTGTTGACAACGTGCTCGGCATGGCTGTGCGCGGTCAGCAGTGTCCCTCGGCGTAACGCTGGAGGGGGCCAACGCTTCTGAGGCTATGCCAGCGGGCCGCATCGGTCGCTCTTCGGAGCATACGCGTTCCGGGCGAAAAACGGAGACCGGGCGGCCGCGTCGAAACTCTCGGGCCGGGAGTCGTCCCGGCCCGTTTTCGCGCCTTCTTGGGTACCTTGCTTCAACTGGCAGATACGGCTATCATGCGTGTATGAGGAGTGGGGACTCGATTACACACTGAGATCACTTGCTGCGTCGCGGTGGCTCGCAACTGCGAGAGGAACGAGGGAATGAGCGCGGCTCTCGAGCAACTGAAGCGGTGAATGACCGGGGCAGAGAATGAACACCTGGAGTTCAAGGAGGCTCGGCGGCACTACGATTTCGAGTTGCTTGTGAAGTACTGCGCGGCACTCTCAAACGAGGGTGGCGGGCGCTTGATTCTCGGGGTGTCAGACAGGCCGCCCAGAAAGGTGGTAGGATCAAGAGCGTTCCTGGAACTGCAACGCACCAGGGCAGGATTGGTTGACCGTCTGCGACTTCGAGTTGAGGCCTACCAAATACCGCATCCAGACGGCCGGGTCGTTGTCTTCGAAGTCCCTCCGCGCCCGCTGGGGGTGCCGATTCAGTACAAAGGGGCCTATTGGATGCGGGCCGGCCAGGCCCTGGTGCCGATGACGACTGACCAGATCAAGCGCATCCTTGATGAAGCCGTTCCTGACTACTCCGCGGAGATATGTACCGGGGCATCGCTAGACGATCTCGACCCGGTGGCTATCCAGCAATTCCGCGAGCTGTGGGGGCGCAAGTCAGGGAATCAGCGCCTGCTCCACGCCAACCGGGAGCAGCTTCTGGCCGACGCGGAGCTCTTTGTCGACGGTTCCTTGAGATACGCAGCACTCATATTGCTGGGATCGCATAGCGCCCTGGGTAGGTATCTGCCACAAGCTGAGACGGTGTTTGAATACCGATCAAGCCAAGCGTCGACGACGTACCAGCAACGGAAGGAGTATCGGCAGGGATTCCTCGTCTACCACGATGATCTGTGGCAGACAGTGAATTCTCGCAACGAGGTTCAGCAGATACGGGAAGGCATGTTCGTGCGTGACCTTCTGACGTTCAATGAAGCCGTGGTCCGGGAAGCGATTCTCAACGCCATCAGCCACCGCGAGTACCGAATGCCCGGGTCGGTCTTCCTCAGGCAGTTCCCCCGTGAGCTGGAGATCGTAAGCCCTGGGAGCTTCCCGCCTGGCATTACGGAACAGAACATCTTGAAGCGTTAATACCCGCGCAACCGACGCATCGCAGAGACGCTGGCAAGATGCGGGTTCGTGGAGAGGTCGGGGCAAGGGATGAGCCGCATGTTCCAGGAATGCGTCAGGGAGAGCAAGCCCCGTCCCGACTTCGCGGGCACCGATGAGTATCAGGTCGCCATCACGTTGAGAGGTCAGATTCAGAATCCGAAGTTCCTGCGTTTCCTTGAGAGTGTTGGAGCGGAGAGACTCTCAACATTCACTACCGAGGACTACCTAGTCCTCGATTCACTCTCCCGCGAGGAAGGAGTGCCGGAACCACTCAGAGGGCGTCTTCCTTTCCTGGTGGACCAGGGGGTGGTCGAGCGATTCGGGCGGGGCAGGGGTGTGCGGTATGTCCTGTCGAGGCGCTTGTACAGCTTCCTTGGCAGGAAGGGAGCGTATACCCGCAGGCGCGGCCTAGACCGGGAGACCAACAAGGAGCTACTGCTTCGCCACATACTAGACAGTGGCGATGAGGGAAGCCGTTTACAGGAACTCAAGCAGGTCCTTCCTGCTCTATCCCGAGGGCAAGTGCAAGTGCTTCTGCGGGAGCTCAAGAGCCAGAGGCGGGTTCATAGCAGGGCACGCACCAGGGCGGCGCGATGGTATCCAGGGCCGGAAGAAGAGTGAATTGCATCTTGAAGCGGGTTTTAGGCGTCCTGGATGCAATCGTTATGCAATCTTGTGGGGTGTGAACGCCGCTGAGGTCCTCTGGCGGCGTTTCAGATTGCATCTCAACGTCGGCCAATATGCAAAGTTCCCATACACCACCTGCACAAACGGGGGTACTACGTACCCCCGTTTGTGCAGGTGCGCCCCGTGATCCTCGCTGACAGAGGGAGCGCGAGGGCTTCGCACGGTGATCTCGGGGGCGGACACCTCTCTGGACCGGTCACGAAGTAACGGGGCCGCGTGGGCGCCTGCATCTCCGCTTGCCAGCTCTCCCTCCCGCAAGGTATGATGAAGCTGCGATGAACCGCCAGATGCGCGAGATAGACGTCCTTATTCGGGCCCGGTACTCGCTGCTGTACGTTGTCTCCTGGGAGGAGCGGCGGGTGCTCCAGGCGCTGCGCGAGGTCGTCGTCGGCCAGGACAAGAGCTTCTACACCTGGTCGGAGACGATGGGGTTGCAGGACGGCACAAAGCACATTGGCGCCACGCCCACCGATGCACGGACGCGCGACCCCCTCCACGTGCTCGACACCATCCGCAGCAGCCACGAGCCCGCGGTCTACGTGCTCAAGGACTTTCACGTCTTTCTCAATCAGACCTACCCGCACGCCAGCGCGGTCATCCGCAAGCTCAGAGACCTGGCCGACACACTGCACACGGCCTATGCGACGGTGATCCTCCTCTCGCCCGTGCTCCAACTTCCGGAGGAGATGCAGAAAGACGTCACCGTGATGGACTACGAGCTGCCGGGCCTGCGGGAGCTCGACGGGCTGCTGACGCGGGCCATCGACTCGGTGCGCGGCCAAGAGGGTGTGGAGGCGAATCTCAGTGCGGAACGGAGAGAACATGTCCTCAAGGCGGCACTCGGGCTCACGCTCACCGAGGCCGAGAATGTGTTCGCCAAGTGCATCGTGGAGAAGGGCAGCTTCGATGTCGATCTCATCGTGGCCGAGAAGCAGCAGCTCATCCGGAAGTCGGGCGTGCTGGAGTACTTCCAGTCCAGCGAGCACGTGCGAGATATCGGCGGCATGGAGATCCTGAAGGCGTGGCTGGACAACAGGTCGCTGGCGTTCACGGAAAAGGCGCAGAAGTTCGGCCTCCCGGCTCCGCGAGGCATCCTCCTGCTTGGGGTGCAGGGGTGCGGGAAGAGCCTTACCGCCAAGGCGGTGGCGCACCTGTGGCGCATGCCCCTGCTGCGGTTGGATGTGGGGCGAATCTTCGCGGGGCTGGTGGGTTCCTCGGAGCAGAACATGCGCCGGGCGATCCAGATGGCGGAGACGATCTCGCCCTGCGTGCTGTGGCTGGACGAGATAGAGAAAGGGCTCGCGGGAGTGCAGTCGTCGAGCATCGCGGATGCTGGGGTGACAGCCCGGGTATTCGCGACGCTGAACACCTGGATGCAGGAGAAGACGAAGCCCGTCTTCGTGGTCGCCACCGCGAACGACATCAGCCAGCTTCCGCCCGAGCTCTTGCGAAAGGGGCGGTTCGACGACATCTTCTTCGTGGACCTGCCAGTGGAGTCTGAGCGGCGGGAGATCTTCGCCATCCACCTGGTGAAGCGGAACCGCACCCCAGAGGATTTCGACCTCGAGCGGCTGGCGGCCGAGTCCGACGGCTTCTCCGGGGCCGAGATCGAGCAGGCTGTTGTCTCCGGTCTCTACACCGCGTTCGAGCAGGAGCGAGAGGTCACGACCGACGACATGCTCGCTGCCCTGAAGGAGACCGTGCCCCTCTCCGTGACCATGCGGGAGGAGATCGGCATGGTCCGGCGATGGGCGAAGGGCCGCGCCCGTCCGGCCTCTCCCCACGCACTGGCAGACGTCGCGCTTCAAGAAGGCGACGGGCTCGACGGGCAGACCACGTGGGTGTCGCCGGCCGTCTGGGCCCGGCCGGCACCTCCCTCTTCCGCCTCTTAGGTCTTTGCGGTCCTGACGCCCGCGCGAAGCGGGAAACCGGCCCTCCGCGGCGAAGCGTATCTGTGTGAGCGAGAGTCGGTTCCAATACCTCGAAATAGGGGCGCGGGTGCGGCGGCCCACCGTGGTGACGGAAGAGGAACCGGCCGCTGCCGCGCCTGTGGAGCGGATTGCTTTCCGCGTGGCGGAGACCATCGGCTCCTTCGGCACTGCCCTGGGCCAGTTCAGCAAGCCCGGCGGCATCGCGGTGGACCGCAACAGCAACGTCTACGTCGCCGACTCCTGCAATCATCGCATCCAGAAGATCACACCCGCCGGCGAGGTGTATGGCTTGGGAGGCGAGGGGCTCTTCCTCTATCCTCAAGGCGTGGCCGTAGACCACACGGGGAATATCTATATCGTCGAGCAGGGCGCGAACCGGCTCCAGAAGTTCGGGCCGCGCGGCCAGTGGCTTTTCGCGGTGGGCGGGCCGGAGTCGGGGCAGGCGCGGTTCGCGTCTCCGACGGATATCTGCATTGACTCCTACCACCACGTCTACATAGCGGACACCGACAATAACCGGGTGAGCTGCTACAGCGCAACCGGGCAGTGGCAGATCGACTTCCACGGGCCCACGTCGGACCTGTCATTCGGACGTCCCCAGGGAGTCATGGTTGACGGCCTGGGCCGGCTCTACGTCTCAGACACCATGCACCACCGGGTCCTCCGAATCACGCCGGACGGGCGCTTCGACGCGCTCATCGGGCGCCCCGGGCCGAGCGCGGGCGAGCTGTCGGAGCCGCGCGGCCTTGCGCTCGATCTCGATGGATGCCTCTGGGTCGCGGACGCGGGCAACGACCGCGTGCAGAAGTTCAGCCCGGAGGGCGACGCTGTCTGCTGCCTCCCCGAGACGCCGTCGCGCAAGATGGACCTCGCCTCGCCGAGTTCGGTGGCGGTCGATCCGAGGGGAAGCGTTTACGTGTCCGACTCACTCAGACATAGGATCCTTCGCCTGGTGCCCTCGGGAGAGCGGCGGTGAGGACGCTGCGGATCGACGATGAGATTCGCTATACCGGCGAGCAGCTCCGCTCCGGATGGATCGAGGAGCGGGCCGGACTCGCCGGCGATGCAGTGGTCGCGTTCCTGGGTCCCTGTGACGTGGCGCGGAAGTACATGGTAGACCGCGTGGACCTCGAGGCCGGAGCTCGAATCGCGAGCCCGCGTATGGTCCACGTCATCGCCGAGCACCCGGGGTTGGACCTCGACCATATCACGGTTCGGCAGCGCCTGCTGATGGCGCTGGCGGCGGAGGTCCTGAACCGGACGCTTGGCGAGACGTTGATCCGGCGAGATGGCGACGATCTGTACCTGGGCGACAAGAAGCTGTCTGTCTCCGTCGCCACAACGTCGCCCGCCTCCGGGCTGATCCACGCGGGCTTCAACGTGCGAGGAGAAGGCGCGCCGGTGCCCGCGGTCGGGCTGGAAGAGCTCGGCGTCTCTCCGCACGAGTTCGCGGGCCAACTCATCGAGGCCTACCGTTCCGAG
>DAOVEW010000385.1 GCA_030668755.1 Bacillota bacterium
CCCCTCCTTTCGGCGGTCAGTCCGAGCGGTCAACTTCATGGAGGACACCCAGCGCCGAGCCGTGGATGGGCTGAGCCTCGGCGCGGCTCACGAAACCGTTAGGGTTCATCGCTATTCTGCGGCTCCTTTCGCCCGGGCTAGGAGTTTTGAGCTGAGAAGCGCGGCAGATGCTGGGCGTGGGCCGCGATGAGCTCGTCCGCGAGCAGAGTCGCGTTCTCATAGGAGTCAACCGCTCCGTCGAGGATGAGTGCCTGGATGACCTTGTCGCGGTTGCCCTCAACGGCCGCCTCCACGGTGACCTCCACCCACTGGAACTGCGTGGCCAGCGTGCCCAGCAGCCCGGGCGGCAGCCGAGGCTGGGCCAATGGCCGCAGCCCCCCCGCCGTGGCCATCGCAGGCCCCTCCACGATGCACTCGTCCGGCAGCTCCGGGATCCGGCCCCGGTTCGGCAGGTTCGTCGAGTACACCGCGCCATCGTCGTTGTTGATGCTGGAGACGATGTCTATGGCATACTCGTGCGGACCAGGGATGGTCTCGAAGTAGTCCTGCGGCAAGGGCGCGCTCGCGAACGCATCCTCTTGCATCCGCGCGTACGTCTTCTGCCGCTCCTCGCGGTACTGCTCCATCTGCCAGCCCTGCGTCATCCCGAAGTAGCTATTCCTCCCGCGAATGAGCTGCGGGAAGAACTCCAGCACGTGCCAGTCGTAGGCCGCCGGGAACGCATCTAGCAGCAGGAAGAGCTGCCAGGAGAAAGGCTGCAGGTCCTCGATCTTCTGGCGGAGCTCGGCCTTCTCCGGGCTGTCGTCAACCCCGGCCGAAAGCTCCCTTGCCCGCGCCACCTGCTCCCGCGCTATCTCCCGCAGCCGAGGCTTGACATCCTTGCCGTCAACTCGTATTTCGGTGAACCAGGTGAGGTGGTTGATGCCCACCGCGTTGTAGCGCATCCGCGAAGGCTCCACCCCGAGCCTGCCCGCCAGATACTCCCCCACATCCCTTGTCCCAGTGCATAGCCCGATCACCTCTGCCCCCGTCTCCCGGCGGATCGCCCTGCACACCGTCGACATCGGGTTCGTGTAATTCATGAAGAGCGCCTGCGGCGCCAGCTCCAGCACGTCCTCCGCGATCGCCACCGACGGTGGGATGACACGCAGGGCGTTGGAGGTTGCGCCAGGCATGCAGCTATCCCCTCCTCCTGTGTGGTAGATCCCGTACTTCTCCGCAATACTCCGGTCCAGCCTCCCCGCCTCCCGGCCGCCCACCGCGATGGCGGCGATCACCGCCGTCGCTCCCGGAAGAAGCTCCCTCCGATCCCCGGACGCCCGCACCTCGATCGGCGCACCCTTCAGCTCCACCATCTTGCGGGTGAGTTTCTCCGCCATCTCGCACGCGGTTTCATCGATGTCCACCAGCCCCAGGACAAGCGGTTCCTCCCGGTGGATCAGGTCCACCACCAACTTTCGCGTGAAGTAGACGCTGCCTGCCCCGATAAGGACTACCCGTTCTTTCACTGCGAACCTCCTAGCTGTTCTCGGCAAAGGGACCTCCGCTGGTGCCCTCTCGTGCTCCAGGAGTGGTCGATGCGAGGGCTCATGCTACGTGAATCTCAGCCCGTGCGCCTCGAGCATTTCAGTCAACATCGGCTCGATTACGTCCAGATCGCCGACGAGAGGATGGTTGAGCAGCGCAAGGGTCGCCAGCCGCTTACTCCGCTGCACCGCGGCCTCCACGGTCAGTGTCTCATAGGCCTTCAAGGCCTGGACCAGCCCTCGAAACGCGAGGGGGATGGGCCCCACCGGCAGCGGGTGGGCGCCCTCGCGGTCAACGCGGCATACTACCTCGACTACGGCATCGTCTTCGATGCCGATTATGCTGGCGCTATTGGGGACGTTAGCGGTGAGCTGCTCACCGGTGTCATTGATGATCGCCTTCATCACCGAGAAGGTGATGCCCGCATACCCGCCCCCGCCGCGCCGCTCCAGCGCCTCCGGCTTCGACGCCACCTCCGGATCGGCGGCCTCCGCGAGCACCTCGCGCTCTATGCTCTCGATCTGTTGGGCCCGAGTCTGCTTGGCAGCTTGGGCGTGCTTGACCGCACTGCCGCGATGGTAGAAGTAACCGACGTATCCGATCGGCCATGCGCCGAGCAGTCTGATCAGCTTGCCATCGACGCCGCCCCAAGCCTCGTGCTCGTCCTGCTCCTGCGCGAGGAACTCCATGACCTCGGCGGTGATGTCGCGCTCGCCGGACAGCACGCAATGGATATGGCCGAAGTGGTTCAGGCCCAAGGTGAAGACACGCAGATCCGGGTAACGGGACGAGAGACGGTCTCCGATGTGCTGCTGCATTTCCGGGATGCCGGAGCAGAGGCCGATGATCCTGGCCTTCGTGTACTTGCTCACCGCTTCCGTGACGATGCCACTGGGATTGGTGTAGTTCAGCATGAAGGCTTGGGGCGCCAGGGAGGCCACTTCTCGAGCGATGTCAAGCATCGGAGGAATCGTGCGCAGCGCCTTGAGCATCCCGCCGGGGCCGGTCGTCTCCTGACCGATGATCCCGTACTTGAGGGGGATGCTCTCGTCGAGGTGCCTGGCCTTCATGCCGCCGACGCGAATCTGGGTGATGACGAAGTCGGTGCCTTCAACCATGGATGCGAGACGCGTGTCGCTGGCAACCCTCACATCGCGCCCAACGTGGC
>DAOVEW010000405.1 GCA_030668755.1 Bacillota bacterium
ACGAAGAAGATGGCGGAGGCCGCTGCGGAGGGGGCCCGCGGCGTGTCGGGAACCGAAGTGACCGTGAAGACCGGCCTGGAGGCCACCATTGACGACCTGCTGGGCTGCGATGCGATCGCCTTGGGCTCTCCCGACTACTTCAGCTACATGGCGGGCGGCCTCAAGGACTTCCTCGACCGCACCTACTACCCGAGTCAGGACAAGGTTGCGGGGAAACCGGCGGCGGCCTTCGGCAGCGCCGGCGGGCCCGCGGACAATATCCTTCGCGTGCTGGAGCAGGCGCTTCAGTGGTTCAAGCTGGAGAGAGTCGCCGACTCGGTTGGAACCTCCGGCGGGGTGTCGGCGGGGGCGCTGGCGGAATGCAGGGAGCTGGGTCGCAAGCTCGCAGAGGCGGCTGCCAAGCGGTGACGGGGCGGGGGCCGCTTCGCAGGCCGGCCCCGCGGGCGAGGGGAAGGGCGGCGGGGCGCGGCAGGGCGTAGGGGAACCGTTATGCGGCTTGGATGCTTCGTCAGCCCGGAGCTGATTCAGCCCGCGGCTGACGCTGGATATGACTTCGTCGAACTCCCGGGGGCCGTGCTGCTGCCCGAGGAACCGGAGGAGACGTTCGCGCCGGTTCGGGAGCGATTGACGAGCGCCCCGGTCCAGGCGGAGGTCTGGGATCTTTCGCCGCCGGCCGAGGTGGCTGTCTGCGGGCCGCGCGTTGACTGGCCGCGAGCGGCCAGGTATGCGAACACGGCAATCCGGCGAGCGGCGTCGGTGGGCGGATGTGTCGTCACCTTCGCGTGCGGCGAGTGCTGTGACCTTGCGGGCGGATTCTCTCACGAGAGTGCTGTCGAGCAGGTTACGGATTTCCTGCGCGTAGTAGGAGCGGTCGGTCGCAGCTACGGGTTGATCGTCGCGGTGGAGCCGCTCGCGCCCGGATCCTCGGCGCTGGTCAATTCGCTGCCGCAGGCGGCCGAGCTGGCCCGGCAGGTGAACACGCCCGAGGTCGGCGTGCTGCCGAACTGCCTGCACATTGCGGAGCAGGCCCAGTCCGCGTTCGACGTGGTGGACGCGGCCGGTTGGCTGGCCCACGCGCACGTGTCGCTCGCCGACCTGGAGCCCACGCCGGCTGGAGATGGCGCGGCGAAGGAGTTCGTGAAAGCACTGCGTCTGGCGGACTACGATGGGCGGCTCACGGTGCAAGCCGCCTGGAGAGAGCCGAAGAAGGAGATGCGGCGAGCCATCGAGCTGCTGCGTCGCTGCTGTGAAAGGACCCGAGAGAACCCACATGACGAGAGCTGACCGAATCATGCGGCCTTTCCGCGCCATCCGCTACCGGATTCCGGAGACTCGCGATCTGTCCCGCGTGCTGGCCCCGCCGTACGACATCATCTCTGAGGAGATGCGGAGGGAGCTGCAAGGCCGCGACGAGCACAACTTCGTGCGAATAGAGCTTCCCCAGGGCAGCGCCGCAGAGCAAGGGCCGGAGAGCCGATACCTGAAGGCCGCGGCAGCGCTGAGGCAGTGGCGGGAAGACGGGGTATTGCTTCGGGATGACCGGCCGAGCTGCCGCGTGCTGGAGCAGGAGTTCTTGGTGGGAGGGCGGACCTGGCGCCGGCGCGGCGTGTTCGCGCTGGTGCGGCTGCCGGAGGCCGGGGAGAACCACGTGCTGTCCCACGAGGGGACGCTGCCGGAGCCAAAGGCGGACCGCCTTCGCTTGCTCAGGAGCTGCCGGGCGATGACCAGCCCGATCATGCTGATGGTGGAGGACGCCGACGTGCGACTGGCGCGGCTGCTCGCCGAAGTCCAGGGGGAGCCCGACGCGACTGCGGGCGATTCGGCCGAGGTGGTTCACCGCATATGGACACTGCCCGAGGGAGACGCGACCGAGGCGATGTGCGCGGCGGTCGGCGCGGGTCCTCTCTTCATCGCCGACGGCCATCACCGATTCGAGACGGCGATGTCCTATCGGGAGGAGATGCGGCGCGTGTTTCCAGATGCACCGGCCGACGCGGGCTTCAACTTCGCGCTGGCACTCGTGACGAGCGCTCGGGATGAAGGGATCGTGACATTCCCCACCCACAGGCTGATCTCGGGGCTGGATGAGGCGGCGAGGGAGCGGCTCCGCAGATGCCTGGAGCACAGCTTCGAAGTCGAAGAGCTGTCGTACCCCGGCGCGGAGGGGCCGCACTGCCAGAAGCGGCTGGAGGAGAGCGGCCCGCATTGCCACGTGTTCGCCATGTACTGCGGCGGCGATCGCTACCGGATCCTGGTGGCGCGGGACGACGCGGTCGCCGAGAGCGATTCGGTGGTCGAGCGGCTGGACGTGAGCATTCTGCACGAGCGTCTGGTGGATCCCGTCATGGCCGGCGCGGCGCGTGCGCCCGACGAGGACGAACGGGTGAGCCACGACTCCCACGCCACTGGGGTGGCCGGGCGCGGCGCGCGCCTGACCTACACCACCGATGAGCGCCAGGCCGTCGCGGCGGTGGATCGCGGCGACTATGACTGCGCGTTCTTCCTGCGCAGGACGCGGGTGTCCGAT
>DAOVEW010000328.1 GCA_030668755.1 Bacillota bacterium
CTGGCTTGGGCCTAATCCGGTGTGGGGTCAGACGAAACCAGATGGCGCGCCTGTCAGACAATCGCATCCACAACTATCGCACGGATTATACCACAAACTACAGGCTCTGTATACGTCAAACGGCAGATTTTTCGGCGGCTAGCTCGATTCCAGCTCATCCGGTGGGGTGCCCCGGCCCGCATAGATCTCCGGCTTGAGGATCCCGATGAACGGCAGGTTGCGGTACCGCTGCCCGAAGTCCAGCCCGTAACCGACGACGAAGGCGTCCGGAACCTGGAACCCCAGATAGTCGGCCTTCGCCTCAATGCGGCGGCGGCTCGGTTTGTCCAGCAAAGCCACCACCCGCGTGCTGGCAGGCTTGCGCGCGCGGATCGTGTCCAGCAGGTAGTGCAGCGTAAGACCGGTGTCTATGATGTCCTCGACGATCAGGACGTGCTTGCTCTCGACGTTCGTCTCCAGGTCCTTCATGATCCGGAAGACGCCGCTGGACGAGGTGTCCTTCCCATAGCTCGACCAAGACACGAAGTCTATGGTCACATCGAGGTCCAAGCGCCGCACCAGGTCGGCCAGGAACAGGAAAGCTCCGTTCAGCACCCCGACCAGGACCGGGCTCTTGTCCCGGTAGTCCCGCTCTATCTGCTCCGCAAGCTCCCGGACCTTGGCCTGGATCTGCTCCTCCGTGATGAGCACTTCCTTGATATCGGACATCATACCGGACACCTCATTCCCACTCGATCGTTGCAGGCGGCTTGGAGCTGATATCGTAGACAACGCGGTTCACGCTCGCGACCTCGTTGATGATCCGGGTGCTGATGCGCGACAGCACCTCGTAAGGAAGCTGCGCCCAGTCCGCCGTCATCGCGTCGTCGCTGGTCACCGCTCGCAGCACCACGGTGCTGCCGTACGTGCGCTGGTCGCCCATGACGCCTACGCTCCTGATCGGTGCCAGCACGCCGAAGCACTGGAACAGCCGCCGGTAGAGACCCGCGGCCATGATCTCCTCGGTGATGACCGCTTCGGCCTCCCGCAGCGTTTCCAGCCGCTCCGCCGTCACCTCGCCAAGGATGCGGATGGCGAGCCCCGGTCCCGGGAAGGGCTGTCGCCACACGATCTCGTCCGGAAGCCCCAGCCCCTCCCCCACCGCGCGGACTTCGTCCTTGAACAAGAACCGCACCGGCTCCACCAGCTTGAGCTTCAGCGTCTCCGGCAGCCCGCCCACATTGTGGTGGGTCTTGATTCGCGCCGCCTCGCGCGTGCCGCTCTCGATGACGTCTGGATACAGCGTGCCCTGCGCCAGGAACTCGACGTCCCCCAGCTTCTCCGCATCCTCCTCCAGAACCTTCGCGTACTCCTCGCCGATGATCCGGCGCTTCTCCTCGGGATCGCTCACCCCTGCGAGCCGCTTCAGAAATCTCTCCTGCGCCTGCACGTGGATAAGGTTGACCTGGAAGTTCTCCCCGAAAGTTCGCACCACTTGCTCCGCCTCGCCCCTCCGCAGGAACCCGTGGTCCATGAAGATGCACGTCAACTGCTCCCCCACCGCTCGATGCACCAGCGCCGCGGTCACTGCCGAATCCACCCCGCCGCTCAGCGCGCACACTGCCTTGCCCTTGCCCACCTGCTTCCGGATCATCTCCACCGAGCTCGCAACGACGGATTCGGTGGTCCACGTGCCCGAGCATCCGCACTGCTCGTACAGGAAATTCCGGAAGACCTCGATCCCCCACGGTGTATGCACCACCTCGGGATGGAACTGCACGCCGAACAGCTTCCGCCTCCGATCCGACATCGCCCCCAGCACCCCCGCCGTGCGCGCCGTCTCGACAAACTCAGGAGGCGCCTTCTCCACCCGGTCCCCGTGGCTCATCCACGCAATCAGCCGCGGGTTCAGGCCCTGGAACAGATCGCCGTGGTCCAACACGGTGATCTCGGTCTTGCCATACTCGCGCCGGCCCCCGCCGGCCACCTCGCCGCCCAGCAGCTTCGCCATGAGCTGCATCCCGTAGCAGATCCCGAGGATGGGGATCCCGGCCTCGAAGAGAACGGGGTTGCAGAGCGGCGCGCCATCGTCGTACACGCTGCTGGGCCCCCCGGAAAAGACTATCCCCTTCGGTCGCCGCGCCAGGATGGCCTGCGTCGGTGTGTCGTGCGGGAGGATCTCGCAGTAGACGTGGCACTCGCGGATACGGCGGGCGATGAGCTGGCTGTACTGCGCGCCGAAATCCAGGACGATAACGAGCTCCTGAGATTCGCTGGATGTCCTCTCTGTCATGGGCGCCCTCTGCCCCTCCTCTACTTCGTTCCCCCCACACCCTGCGCCCGTTGCATCGCCTTGCCCTCCGTCGGCACGGCCGGCGCGACGATGATCTCCGACCGCTGCATCTCCCGAATGGTGCGAGCGCCGCAGCACGCCATCGAGAGGCGAAGCGCCCCGAAGAGGTTCAGCGTTCCGTCGTCCCGCTTGGCCGGCCCGAGCAGGATCTGCTTCATGGGCGCGGTCATACCGACCTGGATGCGAGTGCCCCGGGGAAGACCCACATTGGACGTCGCCATGCCCCAATGGTAGCCCAGCCCGGGTGCCTCCTCCGCCCCGGCGAAGGGCGACCCGATCATCACCGCATCGGCCCCCGCGGCGATGGCCTTCGCGATCTCGCCCCCCACCCGCATCCCCCCGTCCAGGATGACGGGCACCCTCTTCCCCGTCTCCTTCTCGAAATCGTCTCGCGCGGCCGCGCAGTCGGCCGCGGCCGTGATCTGCGGGACCCCGATGCCCAGCACGCGCCGCGTCGTGCAGGCCGCGCCCGGCCCCACGCCCACCAGCACGCCATCCGCGCCCGCGCGCATCAGGTCCAAAGCCGCCTCGTAGCTCACGCAGTTCCCGACAAACACCGGCGCCTCCACCTGATCCGACAGCCGTTTGAAGTCCGGGCTCTCGTACCGGGAGGAGATGTGCCGGGCCGTCGTCACGGTGGCCTGTAC
>DAOVEW010000018.1 GCA_030668755.1 Bacillota bacterium
CAACCACCGGTGGCAGAGCCTGACACAGCAGGCGATTCGACCGAGTCGGAGTCGCAGGACGGGCCTCAACAGCCCCGTCTCCAACTGCTCGATTCTCAGCAGGAGGGCGCGAGCGACGGAGAGACGGCTGGCGACAGCGAAGGTGGCGGAGAAGGCGGCTCCTGCGCCCGCTACGAGCTCCCGCCCTTCAGCCTGCTGACGGAGGTGCCCTCCTCCGAGGAGGCCGAGCGAGAGGCGCTGTCCGGCGTGGAGGCCCTTGAGGATGCTCTCGGCAACTACGGCATCGGCGCGCAGGTCGTGGACGTCGAGCGTGGTCCGCGCGTCACGCGCTATGAGATCATGCTGCCACCGGGGGTGCGGGTGAGCAAGGTCACCAACCTGGCCGACGATCTGGCGTACGCTCTGAAGGCGCTGGCGGTGCGCGTCGAAGCGCCGGTCCCCGGCAAGGGTGTTATCGGCATCGAGGTTCCGAACCCGGAGGTGACCTTCGTCCATCTGCGGGATGTTCTAGAGTCGAAGGCCGCCGCGCGCGTAGCGTCCAAGATCGCATTTGCGCTGGGACGCGACATTTCCGGACATCCGATGCTGGCCGATCTGGCCAGCATGCCGCATTTGCTCATCGCCGGCGCGACCAATTCCGGCAAGAGTGTTTGCCTTAACTCGATGATCGCCTCGATTCTCTTTCGGGCGCGGCCGGAAGAAGTGAAGCTCCTCCTGATCGACCCCAAGCGGGTCGAGCTGAGCCTGTTCGAGGGGATCCCGCACCTAGCGGCTCCGGTGGCGCACGACGCTAAAGAGGCCGCGGGGCTCTTGCGTTGGGCGATCCGAGAGATGGAGGTGCGCTACTCGCAGTTCGCCGAGCTCGGAGTGCGCAACATCAACGGCTGGAACCAACGTGCAGAGGTTGAGGAGGAGGTCGAACCGCTCTACTACTTGGTGATCATCATAGACGAGCTCGCCGATCTCATGATGCAGGCGCCAACCGAGTTCGAGATCTCGATCTGCCGACTCGCCCAGCTCGCCCGGGCGACGGGGATCCACCTCGTGGTGGCTACCCAGCGGCCGTCGGTCAATGTCATCACCGGCACCATAAAGGCGAACATCGCCTCCCGCATTGCTTTTGCGGTCGCCTCACAGGTGGACTCTCGGACCATACTCGATATCAACGGCGCGGAGAGGCTGGTGGGCTCCGGCGACATGCTCTACCTTCCGCTCGATGCCCCAACGGGGAAGCCGGTGCGAATCCAAGGAGCGTACATCAGCGAGCGCGACACAAACGCCCTCGTCGGCTTCCTGAAGAAGCAGGCGAAGCCCCAGTACTCCCAGGGCGCCGTCGAAAGCGTCGGCTCAGTTGTCCTCAAGGGCGGCGAAGACGACAGTGTCGAGGATCCAATGTTCGAGAAGGCGCTGGACTTCGTGCTTGCCACGAAGCACGCCTCTGCCTCGATGCTTCAGCGGAAGTTCAAGCTGGGCTACACCCGCGCCGCACGGCTGATAGACATGATGGAGGAGCGGGGGTATGTCGGCCCTCACGACGGACGGAAGGCCCGCGAGGTCTACGCGACTACCGCCGACCGGATTGCCGAACTTGCCCGCCGCGGCTTCTCAGAGGATCTCGAAACCGACGACGTCGAGCCCGAGGAGGAAGAGCCGGAGGGGTTTGAGGACGAGTGAATCATACACCGCAGAGAACAGTATTAGCGAAGCGGTGATCGGGGCAGCCATAGAGGGGCACCGGCACCTTGGTCCCGGGCTGCTGGAGTCAGCCTACGAAGCCTGTCTCTGTCGGGAACTCGAGTTCCGACAGCTTTCCTTTGAGCGGCAGGAGCCGCTCCGCGTCAGCCACAAAGGCCAGTCTGTGGATAGTGGGTATCGGCTCGATCTGGTGGCGGAGGGGCTGGTGGTGGTGGAGATCAAGGCCGTTGACGCTCTGCTGCCGATACACCAGGCGCAGGTTCTCACGTATCTCCGGTTGACGGGGCTGCGTCTCCGCGGTGAGAAGCAGTGAACCCCAGAGGCGCGGAGAGCCCGGAGGAGGGCAGAAAGGGGCAGGAGACTCGCTCCTGCCCTGCGAAACTGCGAGACCGACAGACCGCGAGGGAACGCCCCAGGCCGTTCCTTCCGCGATCGGGGAGATTGCCGGGTAGATGAGCAGTGGGGAAAGCCGACCGACTCGCGACCTCCGGCGCGAGCTGATGATATTCCTGATGGCCGTCGGCGTGCTTGGGCTCAGCGGCAGCATCTTCGAGACCACCTTCAACAACTTCCTCAACGACACGTTCAGCATCACAGCCGAGGCGCGCGGCAAGCTCGAGTTCCCTCGAGAGCTGCCCGGCTTCCTCGTCGCGGCAATGGGCGGGATGCTGTTCTTTCTCTCTGAGATCAGACTTGGCGCCCTCTCGGCTGTGGGTATTGCGCTCGGTATCGCGGGCCTCGCTCTGGTTGGCGGCAGCTACCCCTTGATGATTGTCTTCATGGTGATCTGGAGCGCCGGCAACCACCTGCTCATGCCGGTCAACAGCACCATAGCGCTCAGCCTGGCGCCTCCAGACCGCCGGGCGGCAAGGCTGGGCCAGATCGGGGCCGTCGGGATGGGGGGCAGCATTGTCGGCGCCGTGGTCGTGTGGGGCGGTCTGCAGTACCTGGGTGCGAGCTACAGCACTACCTTCACGATCGCGGCCTGTGGGGCGGTCGTGGTGGCGGCGATGATATCGCGGATGGGCCCTCTCCCGGCGCGCGCTGCGCGAAGGCCGAAGCTCGTGCTGAAGCGGAAGTATCTGCTCTTCTACCTGCTCAATATCTTCTCCGGCGCGCGCAAGCAGATCTTCATAACGTTCGGCCCGTGGGTGCTCATCAAAGTGTTTGGAGAGCCCGCGCCCACGATTGCAAAGCTCTGGATCGTCTCGTCAGCGATCGGTATCATAGTCCAGCCCCAGCTCGGCAAGCTAATAGACCGCGTCGGCGAGCGCGCGATCTTGATGGCGGATGCTCTGCTGCTCATCGCCGTCTGCATGGGCTACGGCTTCGCCGAGCAACTGCCTCTGCTCAAGCCAGTGCGCCTGGTATATGCCTGCTATGTGCTGGATCACGTTCTGTTCGCCACGGCCATCGCGCGTGCCACCTACCTGGACAAGATCGCAGAGGACGAAGCCGACATCCATGCGTCGCTCTCGTTGGGAGTGACCATCGACCACGCAGTGTCGATGTCGATACCCACGGCAGGCGGTCTGCTGTGGGTCGCGTACGGTTTCCCCTATGTCTTCCTCGCTGCGGCCGCAATCGCCGCGCTCAACTTCGTGGCCGCCGGTTTCGTGAGGATTCCGCGGTTGCCCTAGCCCATCGCTTCGGTCCGCCGACGGGACCGAGCAGGGATGGGGGAGAGGAGACCGGGCAACTGCAGGCGCGCGTCGCCCAGCTGAACGACTTACTCTCTCCTCTCCTGGAGCTAGTGGCGAGCACCGTGAATGGACGCGTGGAGGCGCGCCTGGCGGAGCGCGACCGCTCCTGGGAATGGGCATGCCGTCTTAGAGGCCACCCGGCGGCCCATTTTCAAAGGGCCCAATCAGTGCTCGGAGATTGGGACGGCTGGCCCGCGCTCGAACGGCGCGAGGCCTTGCAGGACGGAGCCTGATTGGGGGTGAATGTCGGTCTGTACAGCCGAGCTGCCCGAGAGGGCGAGAGGGATTGGAGGCAAATCCCGAGACTGGGGCGACAAGCATGCGCAGTGACAGACGGCCGAATGTCGTTCTCTTCGTGGCGGACCAGTGGCGGGCGAAGGACGCGGGGTATTGGGGGAACCCGCTTGTCGAGACGCCTCACATTGATCGGCTCGCTGCCGACGGAGCCGGCTTTCGGAGATGCTTCGTGCAGAACCCGGTGAGCACCCCGAGCCGCGCCTCCATGGCCAGCGGGTGGTACTGCCACGTTAACGGCCACCGCACCATGCATCACATGTTGCGCCAGCACGAGCCGAACATGCTCCGCTACTTCAAGGAGGCCGGCTACCATGTCTGGTGGGGAGGGAAGAACGACATGATTGCGGAGGAGGTGATCCCCGCCTCCTGCCACGACCGTGTTGGAGGAACCGGCGGCCGGAGGACGGTCAACGAAAGCCCTTGGAAGCCCGGCCACCGCCTCTATCACACCTTCCTGTGGGGCGAAGTGCCGGAGAACTACGGGATGTCGTTGAGCGACGACTACGCGGCCGAGCAGGCAGTGGAGTTCATCAAGCATCCGCCTGCCGAGCCTTACTTCATGCTCGTGAATCAGAGCTACCCCCACCCGCCCTATGCGGTGCCCGAGCCATACTTCTCCATGTACGACCGCTCCCGCGTGCCTCCCCCGATTCGGCCGCCGGAGGGCTTCGCGGGCAAGCCGAAGATCCTGCGCATGGTGCACGAGCGCATGAGGATGAACGAGATCACGGAGGACGAGCTGCGAGAGATGGTGGCGGTGTACTACGGGATGATCACCAAGACAGACCGCAATCTCGGCAGCATTGTGGAGGCACTGAGAGAGCGGGGGGTGTGGGAGGACACGATCGTGGTGGCGACCTCCGATCACGGCGACTTCTGCGGCGACTATCTGCTGGCGGAGAAAATGCAGAACACCTTTGAGGACGTTCTGACCAACATCCCCTTCGCCATTCGGGTCCCCGGCTGCGAGCCCCTGCCCGGCCCCTCCGAGTCGCTCGTAGAGTTGATTGACCTGCTGCCGACGCTGACGGAGGCCTGCGGCATTGAGCTGGGCCACACCCAGTTCGGCCGCTCGCTGCTGCCCATGCTACGTGGGGAGGCCAAAGACCACCGCCAATACGTCTTCAGCGAGGGCGGCGCGCTCGCGGCGGAGGCCCACACCCACGAGAAACCTTATGCGCCCGAGAATCTCTACTGGGCCCGCGTGGCCCTGCAGACCACGGAGCGGGAGGCCCACGGCAAGGCCGTGATGGTACGCTCGGAGAATTGGAAGTACGTCTGTCGTCTCTACGACACCGACGAGCTGTACGACCTGGACAATGACCCGGACGAGGTGCACAACTTGATAGACGATCCATCCTTGGCGGACGTCCGCCAGGAGCTGACTGCGGCCATGACGACATGGTTCATCGAGACCGGCGACCAAGTCCCATGGCGCTGGGACCTCCGGCACCCACGGGAGGACCATCCGCCGTGGTCGGAGACCGCGGCCAGGCACGGGTTCGTGAAGGATGTGACCGATGACTGAGGAGGAAGCGCAGATATGAACGTCATCGTCATTGTGCTGGACAGTTTGCGGCAGGATCATGTCAGCCTCTACAACAAGGGCCAGGGGCCATTCGACGACGTGCGTGCGTGCCATACCCCCAACCTCGACAAGTTTGCAGAGGGCTGCACCGTCTTCCACAACGCGTACCCCGAGGGGCTGCCGACGATGCCCGTGCGGCTGGCGCTGATGACTGGGCAATGGACGCTGCCGTTCCGGAGCTGGGAGCCTCTGCGAGAGACCGATATCACCATCGCAGAGATCCTCGGTGGGCGCGGGTATGTCTGCGGGCTGATCTCAGATACCTATCACTACCGGGCACCGGGGATGAACTACCACCGAGGCTTCCACGCCTATCGGTGGGTGAGAGGGCAGGAATACGATCCCTACACGTCGTCTCCCACGCGCCGCAATGTGGACGACTATGTGAACTCGAACTTCGACCACCAGTGGCGGGGGCGAGCCGGGCAGTTCCTGGCGAACACAGACGGATTCATGGAGGAGTCGCACTGGTTCCCGGCGCAAGTGGTGGACGAAAGCATCGCGTGGCTGCGAGCGAATAGATCACATGAGAGGGTCTTCCTCTGGATAGACTCCTTCGACCCGCACGAGCCCTGGGATCCGCCGGCGCGCTGGGACACGTACGGCGCCTCAGATTACAGCGGCCCTCGTCTCATCCTGCCGATGGGAGGCCCGATGCAGAACTGGGCCTCTCCACAGGAGGTGCGGCACATCCGCGGGCTCTACGCGGGTGAGGTCGCCTTTGTGGACCACTGCTTCGGCCGGCTGTTCGAGGCGCTCGGCGAGTTCGGCTACCTCGACGACTCGCTGGTCATCATCACGAACGACCACGGCCATCCGCTCGGCGACCACGGCAAGTTCCTGAAGGGGACCGACCGAATGCACTCTGAACTGCTGAAGTGCCCGTTCCTGATGAGGCTGCCGGGCGGCCGCAACGGCGGCAGAGAGACCAAGGCGCTCTTGCAGTTCCACGACGTACTGCCGACCATCCTGAACGTGCTGGAGATGCAGAGCGACACGATCGGCATGCACGGGCGCTCGTTTCGGCCGGTGCTGGAGGGGGACGTGGAAGACCATCGGCAGGCGGTCATCTCCGGCTATCACCCAGGGCAGGAGCGATGTGTGCGGGATGAGACGTGGTCGTACGTGCGCCGGCCCGAGGGCCAGCCCGATGAGCTCTACAATCTCGATGAGGACCCGCGCGAGACGCGCAATCTCGTAGACGAGCATCCCGAGCAGGCGCGGCGCCTCGCATCCGCGTTCGGCGCCGACTTATACCGCCCGCCGGTGCGCGCGGGGGAGGGCGTGCAGGGGCGGTACGAGATGGGGTCTGCGTCGGTTTCCTGAGTGAGATGCCTCGCGGTACTTCGCGTGACCGACGCGGTTGACGGGGACGCGCGCGGACGCTAAAATCGCAAGCTACGTATGAGATGCCTCGCGATGAGAGCCAAACATCGGTCGTTCAGCGCCGGCACTCCGCCCCCGTTGGGCGCGACGCTGGCGAGCTTCGTGCTGTTTGTCTCTCTTGCATCGCTCCTCGCTATGGTCTACTCGCTTGCCGAGTGGTGGCATCTTGCCGGTGGATTTGGGTTTCCCTCCGACGGCGCCTGGGCGCGTGCCGTCTTCGCCCATCACGTAGCCGCAGGCGAGGGCCTATGCTTTAATCCGGGGACCCCTGCCGCCGGGGTCGCCGGCGCCTCCTGGATCGCGGCTATCGCGGCTGTTGGGTTCTTCACGGGCAAGTTCCTGGCGAGCGCGAAGCTGCTGGGCGTGGTCTCGGTCATCCTAACCGCGGCCCTCGCCTGGTACATCGCGCTCGACTTGCTCGGCGACTGGCGTTTCGCATTCGTGGCTGGGCTGCTCGTGGCTGGCAGCCCGCGGCTTGCCGCCGCGGGGCTGAGCGGCACCGAGTCGGCGTGGGCCGCGCTGTTGGTCTCGGCGGCCATCTACTGGCAGGCAATGGGCTGGCAGGGAACTGCTCAGCAGCGCGCCTGGGGCGCGGCGGCCGTCGGACTAGCAGCTCTGAGCCGCCCGGAGCTTGGGCTGCTAGTGCTGGCGCTACTCATCGACCGATGGCTCATCGCATTGGTGCATGCGCCGCGAGACCGTTCGATCAGACAAGCATTGGTGTACAGCTTGCCCGAGACCGGGGCGGCGGCGCTGCTGCTGGCGCCGTACATCATATACAACTGGCGTGCGGTCGGTCCGCTGTGGCAGCAGCCGGAGCACGCGCTGCGCGCGCAGCCGGTGTGGGGATGGGCAGGAGCCGCGCTCGCTGCGCTCTGGGCCGACAACCCCGTCTTGCTCTGTGCGGCGCTCCTCGGCGTTCCTATGGCAGTGGCTGCCGCTCTGAGCCCCGAGTCGCGTCACCGCAGCCTGTTCCTGGTGCTGATTCCGACTGTGACACTCGCTCCCGTCGGCGTGATATGGACTCACGCGGCACCGAGCAATGCCACCTACATGGCTGCATATCTGACACCCGTGGTGGCGATACTTGCCGCGGCCGGGCTGTTCCTCGTGCATCGGATCGCCGCACGCCGCGTCTCGCCGGAGGAGAGCATGTCCAGGCGAGTCGGGTTCGCCGCTGGAATCGCCATCGTCTGCGCGGCGCTCCTCGGCTTCCACGCGCTCGCCCATCGCCCGTCTTGGCAACAGCATGGGTTCCGGGTCAAGAAGGTGAGCGATCTCCAGGGCTACATCGGGCGCTGGGCCAGCAGCCACCTTGCCCCGGACGCTTCGATCGGGAGCAGGGAGGTGGGGGCGATCGGCTTCTTCTCGGGCCGCCGCATGGTCGATCTGGGCGGCACGATATCCCAGCAGGGACTCGCCTACCTGGGTCAGCCGGGGTCTCCCGACACCAACCTCCTCACGTTCATGGAGAAGGTACGCCCGTCCCATCTGGCGATCCGTCCCAGCGAGTTCCCCGATCTCTCGCGGCGCGCAGACCTGCTGACCCCGGCGGTGACCTGCGCGGTGAGCGATCCCATCGCTGGTGGGATGACCACGATGACCCTGTATGAGACGCCTTGGCCGCCTCCGTCGGTGCAGGAAGCGCGGGGTTTGACAGCACATGGCGAGTAGTGCAGGGTCGAGGCCGGTTGGCTGGACATCGGCCATCTGCACCACTTCGGGAAGCGGAGGGACTTCCCGGCACTGGGCCACCACCTTTGGGCCTTGCCACAGCTCCTGCCAGCCCATTGTCAGCTCTCCTCTGCCGGCTTCCGCGCCACGATTGCCATCCGTGGCGAATCGTGCTCGTACTCTGACCCGTCGTGGCTCCCGTACGTCTTCACCCACTCCAGACCGACCCTTGCGAACATCGAAAGCATCTCGGAGTGGGAGTAGATGCGCAGGACGAAGCCGGTCTCGCGTCGCCCACCATCCGGGCCGATGATCGTCCGCGCCACGTGTATCCGCGAATGGCAGACGTTCCATTCCTGTTGATCGAGAACGATGTGGCCTTCATGCTTGGCCCAGTCCTTGCGGCCATGTTCGAGCCACGGCGTCGTGCGTTCACGGTTGTGATGATCTATCAGGAGCTTCCCTCCAGGGCGAAGCGCACCACGCATTACGCGCAGCGCCTTCTCGTCTTCCTCGTCTGTTTCGAGGTACCCGAAGGAGGTGAACATGTTGACCACGGCGTCGAAATGGTTCTCCCAGGGCAGCTCGCGCATGTCACCTCGCACGAAGTTGACGGTCACGTCGGCTTTGTCAGCGCGATCTCTCGCCAGACCGAGCAGGTAGTCCGACAGATCGAAGCCGGTGACGTTGAATCCCCGGCGCGCCAGCTCGACGGCATGGCGGCCCTGCCCGCAGCAGAGGTCGAGGACGCGTGCGCCAGGGTGAAGGTCGAGTGCGGAGATGACGAAATCACACTCGCTCAGGGCCCGCCGCTCTTCACGCTCGCCGCCGCGCAGATGAAACCGCATGTAGTCTTCGCCGAAGAACTCCTCGTACCATGCCATCGCCGGCTCCTCTCCGATCCCTCGTTGGACCCAGAAATGCGAAAAAACCACAGGCCTCGTCTGGCCTGTGGTTTCGGTCG
>DAOVEW010000056.1 GCA_030668755.1 Bacillota bacterium
GTCGAACTGGCCGAACTCAGCGCCCCCGTGGCCAAGGGTGCGCCCGCAGGGACCGCGCGGCTGGTGAGCGGGGGGCGCGTGATCCGCGAGTCACCGCTCGCGGCGGGCGAGTCGGCGCCCCGGTCCGCCCTAATTACGTTCGGCCTGTGGGCATTGCGTGTGGTCGTTCTCGTGAGCATCGGCGGGCTGCTGGTGAGAACATATGGAAAGGCTCTCAAAAGTCATCGCAGCGGCAGGGGTGGCGGCGCGGAGGAAGGCGGCGGACCTGGTCCGGGCCGGCCGAGTGCGCGTTGACGGCAAGGTGGTCACACAGCCGGGCCTGCCAGTGGACCCCGACAAGTCGCGGGTGGATGTGGACGGGCGGCGGGTGCGGCCCCAGGCGAAGCGATACCTCATGCTGAACAAGCCGTGCGGGCCGCTTTCCACGGCGGCGGACGAGCGGGGACGCCCGACGGTGCTGGACCTGCTGGGCGACAGGGAGGAACGGCTCTATCCGGCCGGTCGGCTCGACGCCGATACCGAGGGTCTGCTTCTGATCACAAACGACGGCGACCTCACCTATCGGCTGACCCATCCGCGCCATGAGGTCGAGAAGGTGTACGAGGCCGAGGTGGAGGGCGCCCCCTCCGAGGCGGCGCTGCGGAAACTCGAACAGGGGATCACCTTGGATGACGGGTTCACCGGCACGTCCCGGGCTCGGATATTGCGTGTCGGCGACGAGAGCGCGCTGATGGAGCTGACCGTTCACGCCGGCCGCAAGCGGATGGTGCGGCGGATGCTCGCCGCCGTGGGCCATCCAGTGCTCGCCCTCCGGAGAACGCGAGTGGGCCCCCTGACGCTGGGGAAGCTGCGGCCCGGCCGGCACCGGGCGCTGACGGAGGAGGAGGTCGCCGCGCTGAAGGCCTATGCCGAAAGGGCGACCGCCTCCGCTGAGGAGGCGGCCGCACGGAACCAGAACTAGAGCAGCGGCTGCGAGGTGCAGCTTATGCGGAGCGCAGCGCCTTCCCCTTCTTCAGGCACTTCGCACAGACCCGGAGCCGCACGCGCCTTCCGTCTCGCATCACCTTCACCGACTGGAGGTTCGGCAGCCAGCGCCGCTTCGTCCGGACGTGCGAGTGGCTCACATTGTATCCCGTGCGAGGACCTTTCCCGCAAATATCACAGGTTCTAGCCATTAATAGAGCTCCCCGTTGCTGTCTGACTTGACATGGTATGATACCATACTGGCTGGAGAGGACGCAACCGACCTCTCCGATGCGTCTCATGATGACAGTTCGTGACCTGCGCGATGCGATTAAGCCTGGTTCGCCCCTGGCCCCCGATGACAGCGCTGCAAGAGCCGTCCGGGTGCTTCGCGCGCGCGGCATTCCCGCGCTGCCGGTTGCCGAACAGGGCCGCCTCGTCGGGTTGGTGTGGCAGTTGGACTTGGTTCGGCTCCTCGGCGGAGCCGACGACCCGAGGCGCATCGCCGCCGCGACGCCCGTGTCGCAGATCATGCGTCCGCTTACCCTCATTGCGGGCGAGCACCAGCCGCTCTCGAGCATCGCCCGCCTGCTGTCCGAAGCCGATGCCTCCGCCGTCCCTGTGAGTGCCAGCGACGGACGGTATGTCGGCATGCTGCTGGCCCGCGATGTGCTGGCCGCTATCAGCGGGCAGCCCGTGGTGCCGCCCGTCGCCGGGCTGGCGACTCCCCGCGGCGTGTACCTGACCACCGGCGCCCTGCGCGCGGGGGCCGGCGACCTGGGGCTCACCGCAACGGGGGCAACGCTCATGGCGATCAACCTCGTCGCGCTGGGGGTCATCTACGGGCTGGGCGCTCTGCTGGAATACCTGCTGCCCGAGGTCGCGCGCCCGCTGCCGGCCGACACGCCCGAGGGCATAATAGTCACTGCCATGCTGATCGTCTACGGGCTCCAGGGCGCCGTCTTCCTCTTGCTGCTGCGCATCTCTCCACTTACGCCGGTGCATGGCGCAGAGCACATGGTCGTGCGCGCCATCGAGGAAGGAGAGGACCTGACCCTGGAGAAGGTCAGGAAAATGCCCCGCGTGCACCCGCGGTGCGGCACCAATCTGATGGCGCTCCTGATCCTGCTGATCATCGCACAGCAGTTCATCGCATCTGCGGGAGAGCTGCTGAGCGGGGCCGCGGGATTCCTCGGTCTGGTAGTGCTTGTCATGATCGTCCTGCTCACATGGCGGCGGCTTGGAGCGGGCCTTCAGCGGTGGGTCACGACGCGGCGGCCCTCCGATCGGCAGCTCCAGCGCGCAATCCAGGTGGGGGAGGAACTTCTGGAGAAGGTGCGGAATAGGCCCAGCGCGCGAGTCGGAGTAGGCCGGCGCATCTGGAGCAGTGGCTTCTTGCAGGTGCTCATCGGGTTCAGTGCGGTGGCGGTGATCGCGGAATGCGGCATGCCTCTGCTTTCCCAGGCGTGGCGCTGGCTGACGGGATAATTGGAACGGGGTTAAGATGGCGAAGGAACTGCTGATCCAGGCATTGTCGGAAGCGCTCACCCGCGCGCAGACCGCGGGAGACATCCCCGAGAACGCGGCGGCGGAGGTCGAGCTTCAGACCCCCCGCGATCCGCGACACGGCGACCTGTCCACCGGCTTGGCGATGGTCATCGCGAGCGAGACGGGGAGGCCCGCGCGGGAGGTCGCTGAAACGCTGCTTCGACACCTTCAGCTCCCCGAAGGACTTGTGGACGATATTTCGGTGGCCGGTCCGGGCTTCGTGAACTTCACCCTGTCGGCGGCCTGGCTGCGCGGGATCGTGCGCCGCGTTCTCGACCAGGGCGAGCGGTACGGCCGATCCGAGGTCGGCGGCGGGAGGAGCCTTCTCCTCGAATTCGTGAGCGCCAATCCCACCGGGCCGCTGGCGGTGGTGCAGGGCCGGGCGGCCGCCGTCGGGGACACGCTCGCGAACCTGTTCGAGCGCATTGGGTGGCGGGTCTCGCGCGAGTATTACGTCAACGATGCCACGAACAGCACCCAGGTGCAGCGGTTCGCCGAAACCCTCGATGCCCGGTACCTTCAGCAGCTCGGGAAGGACGCGAGCGTGCCGGAGGACGGATACCAGGGCGAGTACGTCGTGGACATGGCCGCGGAGCTCGTCGCGGCCGAGGGAGACCGCTACCTGGAAATGCCGCACGCGGAGCGCCTCACCGCGCTGTACGAGTACTGCCTGCGGCAGATCGTCGCCAGCCACAAGCGGGACATGCTCGCGTTCGGCGTGGAGTTCGACACGTGGTTCATGGAGAGCTCGCTGCACGAGAACGACGAGGTCGCCAGGGCTATGGAGGCCCTGAAGGAGGCCGGCCACAGCTACGAGGCCGATGGTGCGGTGTGGCTGCGCGCCACTGAGTTGGGCGACGAGCAGGACCACGTCCTCATCCGCAGTGACGGCAGGCCGAGCTATCTGGCCGGCGACATCGCTTACCACAAGAACAAGTTCGAGCGGGGCTTCGACCGGCTCATAGACATCTGGGGGCCCGATCACCAGGGGCATGTGAAGCGCACGAAGGCGGGCGTGCAGGCCCTCGGATACGACGCCTCGCGCTTCGAGATCCTCATCCACCAGATCGTACGGCTGTTCCGCGGCTCGGAGATGGTCCGGATGTCGAAGCGCGCGGGCGACATCGTGCCTCTGGCCGGCCTCGTCGAGGACGTCGGCCCCGACGCGGCGCGTTTCTTCTTCCTGATGCAGTCGATGGACAGCCAGCTCGACTTCGACCTGGAACTCGCCAAGAAGCAGGCCAATGAAAACCCCGTCTACTACGTGCAGTACGCGCACGCGCGCATATGCAGTATCTTGCGCGAGGCGGAGGAACGAGGCGTGCGCCTCCCGCAGCCCGATGCCGTGAACCTCGACCGGCTCGAAGCGCCCGACGAGCTGGGCCTCGCCCGCAAGCTGGGCGATCTCCCGGACGAGATCCAGCAGGCGGCCGAGCGCTGTGAGACCCACCGCATGACGCGCTGCGCGCGAGAGCTTGGCGCCGCCTTCCATTCCTTCTACACGAACTGCCGGGTCCTCAACGATGACGCCGAGCTGACGGCGGCCCGCCTGTCTCTTGTCCAGGCCGTCCGCACCACGCTCCGCATCGTCTTGGATATCATCGGGGTGTCGGCCCCCGAGAAGATGTAGGACTCCCCCCACCCCCGCGTCGAACCCGTTGAGCGGCCGATCGCACCGGCATCGGGGTCCGGCCGCGCACAGCAATGGACAGCACACACCAACGAACGATTTCACGCCGCTCGCAGCTCGAGCTCAGACCAGACGAGGGCCGGGTGGGCCAGCTCCTCTCGCTGGTCGGTGAGAGCTGGCCGAAGCGGATGCCCGAGCGGGACGTGGCGGGGCTTCCCCGGGCCTCGGTCGAGACGCTGGGGCTGGGCCGGTTCGGGGCCGCGCTCGACCGCATCGCCGGTCGTCTGGACAGGGAGCTGTCGGGTTGGACCGAGATCGCCGCGGAGGCATTGGCAGCAGCCGCTCCGGACGCTCTATCTCTTGAGTTGAAGCGCGCCTGCGCTGTCCTGGGCCGTCGCCCGGTGCACCGTCCGAACGCCCTGCTCGCCGCCGCGCTCGGCGGCCACGCGGGCGACGCCGACTGCCGGGTGTGGCTGCTGACAGCTCTCGCCGGCACCGACACTGCCCGGCTGCGAGATGAGTGGCGGAGCTGGCTGCGCGCCCGCATTGAGGAGGGTTCAGAAGGGCCGGACTGCGCATGCTGGTTCGTGTTTCTCAGGGCATTCTTGGGCGGGTGGCTGAGCGCGAGGGACTTCCATGACTGCCTGGCGCGGGGCCGCGTGCTGGCGGCGGCGGCGCCCAGGGGCGACTACCGGCGCGCGCTGAAGCGCCTGCGCCTTTGGGGCCATCCGGCTTTCAGCAAGTGGTATCGACAGGTCGTGTACGAGGTCGCCAACCAGCCGGATGTCTCTCTGTCGCTCCATGCTGGGGGCTGGATACGCGACTTCCCCGGCGAGGATTACTTCTGGGACGCTGTCGCCAGGCTGCGGGAGAGCCCGAACTCGTGGTGGCACCTGCACGTCGTCCGGTGGGCCTCCGGGGTGGACGGCGATTCCCCCGGCGTGGCGCGGCGGCTGCGAGGGCTGCCCGCCCAGGTGCGGTGCCTGATCTCCCTCGTGCGGGCCGACCTTCATGGGGCGCTCGCGAGCGCAGTCTCCACACCGGAGCATGAAGCAGTTGTGCGATGGCTGATGAGGCCGAGCGCAGACCGTCCTCTCGACCTGGAGTGGGTGGAGAACGTGCTGCGGCCGTGGTCGGAGGAACTCGGCGAGGCGATGACCCTCGCGGTCGGAGCGATCTGCTCTGTGGACCCGCCTTCCGACCTCGAAGGTCCTGACACTGCTGCGCTCCGCCGGCACGCGTTCCTGCGCAAGCATATCATCCCCGAGTTCGACCATCTCATGGATAACCTCTGCTGGCTGCACGCGCTGCGGAGAACCTACTTCTCGGTCATCTGCCGGGAGGCCGAGCGAGGGCGGCCGGCGGCCGCTCGATCGCTCGCCGTATGGCCCGAGAAGGCGGAGGAGAGCGCCCCGCTGCTCTTTCGCCTTTCCCGCCGGGGCACGAGGTCCGCACGCCGGGCGGCGCGCGAAGCACTGGATGTTCTGATATCCCACGCTCGCGTACCCGACCTCGACAGCCTGGAGAGGCGCGTGGATCTGGCCTCTGCCTGGTCGGACGCCGGCCTCGAGGGCAAGCCCGCGCGCGTCTGGTGGGATATCGCCGGCTATCGCGTGAAGCTCTCCGTGGCCGACGGCGCCGTCGCCATGCAGGCATTCTCCGGCTCGCGGCGCCTCGCGACATTGCCGAAGGCCGTCCGCCAAGACCCCCGGTACGCTGAGATACGCGATACGCGGGCCAAGCTCGCTCGCAGCTATCGCTACTTCCGTGGGCGGTTCGAGGAGGCGATGGTCGAGGGCGTGCGGTACTCCGGGCGGGACTTCGCCACTCTTATGCGCAACCCGGTGGTCCGCTCCTTGGTCTCCCGGCTGGTGCTGCTGGTAGACGGAGCGCCGTTTCTCTGCTCGCCCGCCGATCCTCTCGACGACTGTACTCTGCCGGCCGAAATCGAGCGGGCCGAGTGCATATGCGCGGCCCATCCGCTGGCGCTGTCCGAGGCGGGCGCGCTTGAGGAGTGGCAGGCGAGGATCGTCGAATCCCGGATCGCGCAGCCGTTCAAGCAGGTCTTCCGTGAGGTCTACGTCGCCGCCGAGCGGGAGCGGGCCGGCGCCGACTGCCGCAAGTTCGCCGGCCATCCTCTGGTCGCGCGGCGGGCCTTTGCGCTCTTGCGAAGTCGGGGGTACTCGCCTCGCCAGGGGGATGCTGCGAGGGATTGGCCGCGGCACGGCATCTCCGCGCACATCCAGTGGGCCGAGCCGTCGGAGAGCGTCGGCCGTCTCCTCGCCGCGGGCGATGCGGCCGAGCCCGTGACCAGCGGCCGGGTTTGGTTTGAGAACGACGGCGGGGAGCCTGTGCCCCTCGCCGAGGTGAACGCGGTGCTCTTCAGCGAGACCCTGCGCGACGCGGACCTCCTCGTCTCGCGCGCGGCCCCCGGGGAGATGGGCTTCAGTTCGGAGGAGACGCGGTGCCTGCGCGCAACCCTCGTTCGCTATCTCACGCGCGCCCTGGGGCTCACCACGGTGTACGTGGGCGATGACTGCGGCCAGGTGATCGTGGAAGGCAGCCGCGCCATGTATCGGGTGAACCTGGGCAGCGGCTCGGTGCTGCTGGAGAAGACGCGCCGGCACCTGGACGTGGGCGCGCTGGTTGGGGGG
>DAOVEW010000325.1 GCA_030668755.1 Bacillota bacterium
TTTTCGATCGGCAGCGGGCATCGGTCGAGGGGAAGATGGTTGGGGAGGGGGGCCCGGATCTGGCGGTGGTCTGGGATGCTGAGCGGTGGGATCGCGAGGTAGCGGCGGATTTTCTGAAGATGGGAGTGCTGACAGCGTCAACCTGGGCCCAGTTTGTGGCTGGGCAGCTCGATATTGAGTTTGACGATGAGAGCATGCTGCCGTGGCTGAGCGAGAATGCGCGGATTGGGGCAGAGTATGTGAATGCGACGACGTTGGCGCAGGTGGAAAAGGCGTTGCTCGAGGAGGAGCCGGCCGAGGCGGTGACGGCGGTCTTCGCGCTGGCGTTGGGGGCCCGGGCGGCGCAGATCGCGGTCTCGAGGGTGACGACGCTGGCGAATTTCGGGAGCCTGGACGCGGCGCGGGCGGGCGGGTTGCGCAAGAAGACGTGGCGGGTGAACAGCGGGAATCCGCGGCCCAGCCACGCGGCGCTGAACGGGGTGAGCGTGGGGATCCGGGAGACGTTCCCGAATGGCTTGCGCTGGCCGGGTGATCCGCGGGGGAGTGCGGATGATAACGCGAATTGTCAGTGTAGTGTCGTGTTTGGGAGATAGGAGAGCAGAGGGCACGTCTCAGACGTGCCCGTACAGGGAGAGGCACGATTCACAAGAGCGGAGGGGCGCATCTGAGAGGCGCCCGTACAGAGATTGATCACAGGGGAAGGAGCGGGGGATGAAGACGTTCCCGATGTGGATACTTACGACGAAGCGGCAACTGAGCGATCCGGCCCAGATCAACGCGGCCATCGCCGAGGCGTGGGCCCGATGGGTGGAGGCCGAGTGGATGCTGCAGGAACAGGGGGGGCCTTACACAGAGGGGAAGGAGCCGGTGGGCCTTATACAGAAGGGATGATGAACGGTCGGGTTGTTCTGGCGGGGGCCCCGTGCAGCGGCAAGAGCACCTTCGTGCGTGATCGCGTACAGGCCGGTGACCTTGTCTATGACTATGACACGCTACATATGGCACTCTCGGGCCAGGCGTCCCACGCGCACGATCCGGCGATTCGCGATTACGTATTGAGAGCCAGGGACGCGGTCTTCGACGATCTGGAGGCCCACCCGTCGCAGCCGGCATGGGTGATCACGTCGACGCGCCGGCAAGATGAATTGATAGCATTGCAGGAGCGGTTCGGCGCCGAGGTGGTGTTGTTGGCAGTGGGGCAGGACGAAGCGCATCGACGATGTGACGCGGATGGCAGACCAGAGGCGTGGCATACGTACATCGATAATTGGTTCGAGAGGACGGATATAGATGCTGCAGAGTGGCCTATGCCGGAGATCAAGAGGAGATCAGGGATGAAAACAAAGACGTTTAGGGCGCGGATGAAGTTCAAGGCGGAGGGGGACGGGGAGCCGGGGGAGTTCACGGCGACGTTCGCGACGCTGAATGTGATCGACCACGACAAGGATGTGATATTGCCCGGCGCCTTCAAGGACGGCCAGGCGGTGCGGATCGCGTATTGGGGGCATCGATGGGGCGATCTGCCGGTCGGGCGGGGGGTGATCCACGCGGATCAGGAGAAGGCGTGGGTGGATGGGCGCTTTTTCCTGGACACGGTGGGAGGTCTGGAGACCTACAAGACGGTCAAGAATCTTCAGGAGCTGCAGCAGTGGTCGTTTGGGTTCGATATTGAGGACTCGAGATTGGGCCAGTTTGAGGAGACGGATGTGCAGTTCCTGGAGGCGCTGGATACGCATGAGGTGAGCCCGGTGATGTTGGGGGCCGGGATCGGGACGGAGACTACGAGTATCAAGAGCCAGGCTCGAGGGGAGCCAGGCTCCGGCGATGACGCTGGGGAGGGGGACGATGGCCAGGGCGATGCCGGCACGGGAGCCGGGGACGTCGCGCCTAGCGGACCAAGCCCGGGCGTGGTTATGGGGCAAATTGACATTGAGGTTTTGGAGGCGGCATGAACAAGAAAGAGCTGATGCAGAAGGCGCTGCTGGATGCACGCGCCATCTGTGAACTGGCAGAAACGGAGAAGCGCGACTTCACGAGCGATGAGCGCACGAAGGTCGCGGCGATGTTGGAGGATGCCAAACGGCTGAAGGAGGAGATCAAGGCAGCCGAGGGCGACGCGGCATTGGTGGCCGCGCTTATGGGCCTTGAGGCGCTGACCAGCGGGGACGGCGCGGGCGGGGGTCAGTTGCCGCCGGGCGTGCCGGGGAAGAAGGGGTCGCTGGGGCTGCGCTTCGTGGAGAGCCCGGAGTTCAAGGGCTGGCTGCAGCGGATCGCACCCAGCGGGCGTATCCCGGACGGTGCCAGGGGTCTCACATCGCCGGCGGTCCAGTTCAAGGATTTGCTGACCGGTGCTTCCTCGACGAGTGCGGGCGCATTCGTTGAGACCGATTATACCGGGATCTACGAGCCGTTGGGCCGCTATCCACTTAACGTGCTGGAGCTGGTACCGCGCCGGCAGACCGGCAGCGATATCGTTTCCTTCGTGCGCCAGACCGTACAGGTGCAGGAAGCGACGCCGGTGGCTGAGGCGAACGTCACCGACTACGCCGGTGCGACGGGCGAGGTGAGCGGCGAGAAGCCGGAAGGCGCGATGGCGTTCTTGCCGGTAACCGCGACCGTGAAGACGATCGCCGTGTGGGTCCCGGCGACGAAGCGCGCGCTGAGCGATGCGGGTCAGCTCCGAGGGCTGATCGACCAGGAGCTGCGGAGCGATCTCCACGAGGAGCTGGAGGATCAGGTCCTCAACGGGGACGGGGTGGGCGAGAACTTCACAGGGCTCTTTAACACCACGGGGATCCTGGCGCAGGCGTGGGATACCGACCTGCTGACCACGATTCGCAAAGCGCGGACGGCGCTGGCGGTAACGGGCCGATCACGGGCCAACGGCCTGGTGGCACATCCCAACGATCTGGAGACGCTGGACCTGCTCAAGGATAGCAACGGTCAGTTCTACTTTGGCGGGCCGGCCACCGGCGGAGCACAGCAGGTGTGGCGAGTTCCGGTCGTCGAGAGCCAGGCGATCA
>DAOVEW010000220.1 GCA_030668755.1 Bacillota bacterium
CCGTAGGGACGGGACTTGTCCCGTCCGGCGGTCATCCCCAAAGGGCTCTACGGCCCATTTCGGACGCGATGAATCGCGTCGCTGCGAGAGAGGGCACCTTTTTCAACAGGCCCACAGTCACCTAAGGTGACTGTCCCCGCCCCAGCGCAGGGCAAGCCCTGCGTGCGGAGCGCGGTCGGCAATTCACGAAGGAGGGCATCATGACGGAGCGAAAGCACCTGCGCGCCGTCCTGTGCAGCGTCGTGGTTTCCTGGCTCGGCGTTACGGTGGTGCCTTGCAGCGCCGACTGGCCGATGCGGCGTTACGACGCCAATCGCAGCGCAGCTTCGCCGGCAGGGCTTCCTGCTGAGCTGCATCTTCAGTGGAAGAGAGAGATGCCCCCGCCTCGTCCAGCCTTTCCTGAGGACCTTCGGCTGTGCTTCGACCTCTCGTACGAGCCCGTGGTAATGGACGGAACGATGTTTGTGCCATCCATGGTCACCGACAGCGTCACCGCGCTCGATACCGGCACTGGCGTGGCGAGATGGAAGTTCTTCGCCGACGGGCCCATCCGCTTCGCGCCGGTGGCCTGGCGAGGCAAGGTCTACTTCGTGTCGGATGATGGTCATCTCTACTGCCTGGACGCGGCGAACGGGGGATTGCTCTGGAAGGTCACCCCGCTCCCGCCGGATCGAGGGCGGTACAGATTGCTGGGAAATGAGCGCCTGATCTCGCGCTGGCCGGCGCGCGGCGGACCGGTGCTCGCCGATGGGGTGGTGTACTTCGCAGCGGGCGTCTGGCCCTTCGAGGGCGTCTATGTCTGCGCAGTTGACGCCGAGACGGGCGAGTTCCTCTGGGCAAACGAGGACACCGGCTTTATCGAGAACGGGCTGATTGACCACGGGACGCGCAGGCATGGCGGGCTATCTCCCCAGGGGTATCTTGCTCTCGTGGGCGAGAAGCTGATCGTCCCGAGCGGAAAAGCGCTGCCGGGCTTCTTCGATCCGAAGTCGGGTGAGATGGACCCGTACACGACAGGATGGGGCGGGCGAGTGGCCCTGGCCAAGGGCTGCTGGTACGTTGCCGGCATCGGCGATTACTTCTTCCAGAGCGGGGATGTGTACGGTCTAACTGCTCGCGCTGGTGACATTGGCCCGGCGGATGAGCCCGAAGAGCTGTTGACCCTGGAGGAGTTTGCCCGGCGCGCAAATGCTCCCCCCGAGACCGTGCAGCAATGGGTAGAGAAAGACAAGCTTGCTACGGTGGAGCAGGAGGGCGAGCTGCTGATCAAGGCCGAGAAACGCAGCACGATCACCTACCTCTCGTGGTGGTCTGATCCGCTGCGTACGGGGGAAGAGCACACTCTCCAGGCTCACCCTCGCCTCCAGATAGATCCCGCCAACAATAGTGAACTCGGCGTGTTTCGGGAGCCGGTGCTCACCGAGGACGCCATCTACTACTCACGGCCTGTCGGCAACACGCGAGGAAGGGGCGCTCACTGGCCGACAGACCTCAGCTACGAGGACATCGTGGCCTGCGACCTCACTGCTCCCAGGTGGGGGCTGACCCCTAAGGGCGGGTGGGGCAACCCCTGGCGTTTTGTCGTGTGGAAGACGATGAGCTTCGATCAACTCTGGAGCCTGCCGTCTGAACTCAAGGTCCAGATCAAGGCAGGCTCTCGCCTCTACGCCGGCGGGCCCGGCGTCGTCGCGGCGGTGGACATCCCCGAGCCAGGCGGCGAACCGAAGGTCTCATGGCGGGCCGAAATCGAGGGCACGCCTTCCAGCATTCTGGCCGCCGACGGGAAACTCTTCGTGGTGACCGGGGAGGGCTGCATCTACTGCTTCGGCGGGGAGGCAGTAGAGCCGAAGATGTACGGGCTGGAGACGGCCAGCGCGAGGGCCGCCGCGGACGAATGGACGACCAGAGCCGGCGAAATCCTGAAGCAGACCGGCGTCACGGACGGCTATTGCCTCGCCCTGGGTCTCGGAACGGGCCGACTGGTCGAGGAGTTGGCGCGTCAGTCCGACCTGCACATCATTGCCCTGGACTCAGACGGCGAGAGGGTCGCCCTCGTCCGCCGCAAGCTCGATGCAGTGGGGCTCTACGGCACACGCATACATATCCTGCCGGAAGATCCGGCGGCGGTTCGGCTCGCGCCGTATACGGCCAGCCTGGTGGTTTCGGAGAGTCTCACAGATCGGGGACAGTCATCCCGCCCAGGCGGGATGAGTGTCCCCCTTGGGCTTTTTGACTGGCTGCGTCCTTACGGCGGCGTTGCCTGTCTGCCCATGCAGCAGCAAGAATATGCGCCCCTGGCTGAGTGGGTGGAGCAGGCGAAGCTCGCGAGCGCCGAGGTGGAAAGGGTGGGCGATCTCACACTACTCAGGCGCGGGGGCGCTCTACCGGGCTCGGCGGACTGGACGCATGAGAGTGGCAGTGCGGCGAACACGTTCGCATCAGCGGACGGCCGGGTGCAGCCGCCCTTCGCAGTGCTCTGGTTCGGCGGATCGGTGGACAGGATATTCCCTCCCTGGGACTACACGCACTCTCGGGGCCCCCTCCCGGTCATTGCCTGCGGTCGAATGTTCATCCTGGTCGCAAACGAACTCAGCGCAACGGACATCTACACGGGGCGGCTGCTGTGGAAGCTGAGCCTGGATGAATCCGCACAGACGAGGGGCCGCAGCAAAGCGCACATGACAACCCAGCGAGGGATCGCCGGGAATTTCGCCGCCGCCGAAGATAGCCTGTATGTGGTCTACGAGAGCACGTGTCTTCGGCTGGACCCTGCGACCGGCTCGAAGCTGGGGGAAATCGAGATACCGGAGGGACTGACTGAGGACGACCGAGCCACCTGGCGCGAAGTGCGGATATGGAAGGACTACTTCATCGGCGCAACCGGAAAGCGCCTGCTGTGTATGGACCGTCACAGCGGCCGGGAGCTATGGCAGTTTCACTGCCAGCAGGATCGCTTGAGCTTCGCGGTCGGGGCTGGCAAGGTCTTCTGTGTGGACTACTGGCTGCCGGTTCACAGACGCCGAGGGGTAGAGAAGACGGAGCAGAGCACCATCGCGGCGCTCGACGTGGGGAGCGGCGACGTGCTCTGGCAGAGAGCGGCAAGTACACCGGTGGACCCTGCGGACGAGAAGACCAGGAGCAGATTCCGGCCTCTCCAACCTCAGCTTTCCTACTGCGAGGCAACCGACGTGCTGCTGCTGACCCAGAACCGGAGCATAGCATCCGCCTACACAGGCGCCAGCGGCGAGCTGTTGTGGGCCCAGGACATCCCCTGCCGGGACGTGCCCAGCAACTACTCGGGCCCCGAGCCGCCGATTTTGCTGCCCGAGGTGCTGATCACTCACGCAGGAGAGATGTACGACCCGCGAACCGGCTCCCGGCTGGAAGAGCGGCTGTGGACCGGTATGAACACCAGGTCGAATTCCGGCGGGACCCGAGGCTGCGGGCGCGCCCTGGCGAACCAGCATGTGGTCGTGCTTCGCGACGCCCACGCGGCCTACTTCGACCTGGCGACCGGCCGTGAGACCTTCTTCCGGGGCATTCGCTCCGGCTGCACCAACAGCCTCATTCCTGCCGGCGGCCTGCTGAACGGCCCCAACTTCGCCCACGGCTGCTCCTGCAACTGGCCGATCTTTGCGTCCTTTGCCCTGGTCCACATGCCGGAAGCTGCAACGTGGGCTCAAAGCTCCTCGGACGATGCCGGCGGGATGTAACCCGCGCCCGACTATGGCGCGCAGGTGCAGCTCCATCTGGCCGGGGGCCGTACCTTCTACACTCCCTCCTATTACCCCCCTTCTTGCGTAGAGTCGGAGCCTTAGAGTGGGGAGACTATGGCCTCGGGCCTCTCCGAAGCAGGCTCGGCGGGCGTTGTCGGCGCTGTGGGCCGCTCAGGCCCCTCAGCGGCGAATTTCGTCGTCAGGAGACGCAGTGGCGGTAAGCGGCGGTAAGCGGCGCTAAGTGGCGATAAAACTGCCGCCCAGCGCTCGCCTAGACCTCA
>DAOVEW010000042.1 GCA_030668755.1 Bacillota bacterium
ACCTGATAGCGGCCGACGACTGGCCGAAGGTTGACGTCGTACACGAACTCATCGCGGATCGTGTCGATGGGAATGACGGATTGACCGCTGCCGTCTGCGGGCGTCAGGAAGCGGACATCGGGGTGGGTGCCGCTCGCGATCAGCCGACAGGAGCGGCATTCGCCGCAGGCGTGGCCGTCCTCACCCGGGCTGAGCGCCTCGCAGTTGAGATACTGGGCGAAGAGCAGCGCGGCGGTTGACTTGCCGACGGACTGCGGGCCGTGGAAGAGATAAGCGTGCGCGACGCGCCCGCGCCGGATCGCGTTCCGCAGGACTGTAGTCGCTCTCTGCTGTCCAATCAGGTGGTCAAGCAGCAAGTGTGGTCAGTCCGTCAGAGCTTCTCAGAGCGTTCGACGTCCAACACAAAGACCGTGCCGCCGCCGACCTGGACCTTGACGGGATTGGGGATACAGGTGCCGATGGGCTCGATGGTAGGCGGAAAGACGTTCACTAGCTGTTCTCGCGTCTTGGAGTGCGCGCCGATCACCTGGATGACATCGTCCACCTGCTCCTCGTCCACGCCGATCAGGAAGGTGACATTGCCCTCGCGGAGCAGTCCGCCGGTGCTGGCGATGTTTGTGAACTTGTAGCCGCGCTCGAGGAGGGCGTCGGTCACCTTGCGGTGGTCTTTGTCTTGGACGACCGCGATGATTAGTTTCATTGCCCCTCCCTGCCGCCCGTCTTGGGGTGCGGCCGGCTGTCCAGCAGCCGCCGCACCAGGCCGCGGATCTCTGCCTGAACCGCGACAACTTCGGCCGACCCGTTGACCAGCTTCATGCGCTCCGGCTCGGCGCGGGCAAGATCCCGGAAGCCCGCAGCGACCCGCGCCATGAACTCTTCGCCTTCTGATTCTAACCTATCCAGCCTCGCCGCGTCCAGTCGCGCGGCCGCCGCGGGTATGTCCAATACCAGGCTCAGATCGGGAGCCAGACCGCCCGTGGCAAGGTTGTTCAGCCGACGCAGCACCTCCAGATCGAGCCCGCGGCCGTACCCTTGGTAGGCCAGCGTCGAATCCGCATGACGCTCGCAGACGACGATCTGTCCCCGCGCGAGGCTGGAGCGGACGACCTCGGCGATATGGATTGCGCGATCGGCGAGATACAAGAAGAGCTCAGCCTCGGGTGTCAGAGTCCGCTGGGGGGCCAGCAGCAGGTCTCGAAGGCCCCTCCCGGCCTCCGTGCCGCCCGGCTCGCGAGTGGCAGTCACCTGATAGCCCTCGCCCTGGAGCCACTGGACGAGCAGGCGCGCCTGAGTGCTCTTCCCCGAGCCGTCTATCCCTGCGAGTGTGACGAACAGGCTGGCCACCACTACCATCCCATTGACACTTGGGTATCCGACGCGTCGGATACCGCCTTGCCGTAGCGACCGCCGCCCCCTGCCAGCAGTGGAAGAGTGCCTTCCCGGGCCTCGATTATTAGCTCTGCGAGCTTCGTTCCCACAACCAAGCGCAGATCGTCAGGAGAAGCCTCATGGAGCACTCGCATCTCGGTTCCAAAGCGGTTCAGCAGCTTTCCGAGCGTGACCGCACCGACCCCTGGCAGGAACTGCAGAGGGACCTGGTAGTGATAGGGCGGCCGGTGCTGGGGCGGGCGAGGCTCCGGGTAGTCGGCTATTTCTGCGATGCGGTCGAGCACTCCTTTGACGATGTGGGTTCCGCCGCAGCGGGGACACGACAGGGCGGGCGGCTCGACGGGCGCGATCTCCTCGCAGTCAAGGCAGAAGGTGCGGTGGTACTTGCCGAGTCTCGGATCGAGGCCGTAGTTCGCGACGACCTTTCTGCCGCCGGACCGCTGTAGGGCGAGCAGGACTTCCGCCATGGTCGCCTCTTCCAGCCAGAGGACGTTGTACTCGCGCGCGATCTTCGGCAGAGAGTGGGCATCGGAGTTGGAGAGAAGAGTCAGCGGCGCGAGCTCGGCGATGCGATCGGCAAGGTAGCTGTCTGCGCTCAGGCCCAGCTCCACGGCGGCGAGCCGGTCCAGCCCGTCTTCTCCGAACATCTCGCCGAGGCGGGACACGCACCGGCCGTACGGGCTCTTGTGAGGCGTAAAGGCATGGGCGGGCATGAAGACGCCGCCGGCGGTCCGGGCCATGCGAAGGAGCTGGCGCGCCGGCACGCGACACCGCTGGGAGCTGAGGTCGAGGTTCGTTACCAGGCGCCGGAGGAAGCCGACGAAGACTTTGAGCTGCTCCCGCGTTGGGAAGTACGAGACATGGTGAGAGGCTGCCCCATCCTCTTCCACTGTCTCCAGCTCGCAGCCGAGCAACACGGTGGTCGTTTCGCGGTAGCGGAGTCCGCCGCCCGGCAGCTCCACCATCTCGCCGCTCGCCACAAGCGCATCGATGTCCTCGATCACGGCCGGACTGCCGCAGTCAACGATCCCCGCGAGGGCGATGCCCTTGCGCTCGGCGCACTCCTTCGCGATGTTCTCGAAGGTGAGGTCGCGGGCGGCGGTGATCTTCACCGACTTCCCAGTGCTCGTCCGACCGATATGGATGTGCAGATCCGCGTAGAACTCGCGCATTGCCTCGCTCAGATATCGTCGTCACACCTCAGCGCGGCCGCAGCGTGTCGCGCTGGCGGCCCGCGACCGCACCAGTCCGCATACCCGATCGAGAAGCCGTTTGGCCTCCCGATACTCATACTGCCCGCCAGGGATCACAAAGTCGGCATGCTCGCGGGTGGGCTCGCAGAACTCGCGGTGCCGATAGCGCACCGAGTCAAGATAGAAGTCGCAAATCTCATCCAGGCCGAGCCCACTAGCGAGGTTGCGCCGGACGCGCCGCACGATGCGTTCGTCGGCGTCCGCCTCAACGAACAGCTTGAGGTCCATCAGCTTACGCAGCTCCGGATCGTAGAGAACGAGTATGCCCTCGACGATGATAACATTCTCCGATCCTTCGCGTGCATCCGCCAGGTCGCCGCGAAGACGAGGGAGATCGAAGGACTCCGGATGGTTGTGGTCCGGCCACGTACGGGCTCCATCCGGGCTCGTGTGGCGAGGCACTCGGTCGTCGGAGTGGAAGTACCGGTCCTGGTTGATGATCGATACGGACAGCGGCGCCAATCCCTTCCGAATCCGCTGTGCGATAGCGGATTTGCCCGAAGCGCTTCCGCCTCCGATGCCGATGACGAATGCCGCCATGTCCGCAGGCTCACCGCCCAGTGTGGCCGAAGCCGCCGGCACCCCGGCCCGTCTCGTCGAGTCGGTCCACCATCTCGACGCGCACGCGAGTCACGGGGGCAACCACCAATTGTGCAATGCGATCGCCGCGCCGGACCTCAAACGGCTCGCTGCCTAGATTGATGAGAATGATCCCGACTTCACCTCGGTAGTCCGCATCTATCGTTCCGGGGGCATTGAGCACGCTCACTCCGTGCTTTGCGGCGAGGCCGCTACGGGGCCGCACCTGCGCCTCGTGGCCCGGCGGAAGCGAGATGCGAATGCCAGTGGGCACCAGGGCGAACGAGCCCGGCGCAAGCGTGACCGGTCCGCTGACGGCGGCCCTGAGGTCAATGCCCGCGGCCTGCTCGCTCATATAGGAGGGAGACGGCAAGTCGCGTGCTTCGGGAAGTCGCTCGATTCGCAGAATGAGGTCTGCCACGTGTGCTCGACTCGCAACCGTGCTGCGCTCAACTTCTGGTCGAGAGGCGTGAACCCTGCCCGCGGATGAGAGCGGAACGACGCTGCGCCCTCGCAAGAAAGCGGGCCGGAAGGGAGAGGCTAGCGGATTCGCCGGGCGCCCACCAGCCGGCGGCGATAGTAACCTTCGTCGAGTCGGCTGACTGCGACCCGGCCCTTGCCGCTCGACGCATGGATGAACTTGCCGCCGCCGATGCAAATGCCGACGTGCGAGATGCCCGGGCGGGTCGTGTGGAAGAAGACCAGGTCACCCGGCACCAGCTTGTCCCGAGATACCGGGGTGCCCAGCCTGTACAGAGCCTTCGAGTTGTGCGGGGCATCAATCCCGTGCGCGCGCAGAACCCGCACAACGAGGCCCGAGCAGTCGATCCCACGGGTGGTCAGGCCGCCGTACCGGTAGCGGACACCCTGGTACTTCATCGCCGTCTGCACAAACCCCTGATTGCCTTCGCCATCAGACTCAGAGGTGTCGGCGCCGGCGGGCACCTCCAGCCGAATGCCCACCCGGAGCACTCTGTCCGCGCGCAGCCCGTTCGCCTCGGCCAGCGCGTAGACGTTCGTCCCGTAACGGTGGGCGATGATCCAGAGATTGTCACCTCTCTGGACAACGTAGTAGTCTTTCTCCGAGGCTTCGTCCTCCGCGTCTCCCGGCGAGCCAGTCCCTGGAATTGTCAACTGCCTCCCCACGCGAAGCACGCCGTGCGAACGCATATCGTTCGCGGCCGCCAGTGCCGCCACACTCGTGCCGAACCGGCGTGCGATCAGCCAGAGGCTCTCCCCAGGCCGAACGACATGCACCCGCTCGGTAGGTTCCTCTCCTTCGGCAGCATCCTGTTCGGCCTCCGCAGCCGGTGCTGGAATGATGAGCTCGCGTGCTACGCGCAGGATGCCGTCGGGACGAAGACCGTTGGCTCGGGCGAGACCGCGAACCGTGATGCCGTGATCCCGCGCGATCGTCCACAGGCTATCGCCGGGCTGCACTGTGTACCGGACCGAATCCGCCTCCGAGGCCGTCGGCCCCGATCGCTCCTGTGAAGCGGGCCCTGCCGGAATGACGAGTTCCCGCCCCGGCCGGATGACCGAGTCCTTCTCGAGGCCGTTGGCCGCGAGTATAGCAGTCCAGGATGCGTCGAATCGCTGTGCAATCGACCATACGGAATCGCCGCGCTGCACTTTGTAGGAGGTATCGCAGGTGCCGGGAGAGGCAACAGATGCGAGTAGGAGCAACAACGCCGCGCTGGTGGCGATCAACACTCGGTCGTTCCGCATGATTCCCCTGTTTCCGTGCCGCGTCTCCGCATGCGCGCAGCCGGATTCCGCCTCTTCTGCCACGAACCAGCCCAGGGAGAGATCGCGAACCGTGCGGCCGGAACGCTCACCAGTGCACCCCCTTGCCCCCGCGCGGGTCGCCACAGGCTATCATACACCGAACGCGATTTCAACCCCTGCTCAGGCCGGGCCAGGGCGCCTGCATTATCGAGACGGCCGCGCCGGGAGCCTCCTCCCAAATACTCTGTACCATATTAGAGAGGCCTCTCTTGTTGCGAATTAGGCGCCTGACCTTTCCAGTCCGAGGGGTTCACTCCACAAAGACCCTGAGGCCAGTGGTCTGCCGGGATGGCCGGCGGCCGGAGTAGTGGCTCAAGTCGCGCGTTGGGCGACCCGAAGAACTCCCTGAGCGCCGCGTGCGGTGCGCGCTCGGGGAGTCGCTCATGGGGGCCGCGCAGTCCACAGAGCCTGAGTCCTATGTTCTTTCGCTACTGGCCGAGGGCAGGTGCGAGCCTGCCTTCGCGGCGGCGCAGGAGCTGGGGGCGCCCGAGGCCCATGCGCCCCACCTGGCCAACCTCGGGAGACGCCTGTGGCGGCAGGGACATATCGCAGAGGCCGTCGGTGCGCTGGAGAAGTCGCTGGCGCTCGATGCCGGGCTTGCGGCGCCGTGGCTGACGCTGGGGATGGTGAAGCTGTCGCAGGGCGCTCTGGAGGAGGGGGACCGGCTGCTCCAGGAAGCGCTCGCACGCAAGCCGGAGCTGGCGACCGGGCACTACTTGCGCGGGGTGGTGGCGGCTCGCAGGGGCGAGCGCGAGCGTGCGGTCGAGCATCTCGTGCGCTGCCTTGAGCTGCGGCCGGGCCACCGGGAGTGCGCGGCGCAGCTTCGGCAGTTGCTGGAAGGGCTGCCGTGTGACAGGGGCGTCCAGGGCCGGGCGAGGGAGGCGCTCGCGGGGTCCGAGAGGTCGCCGGCCGGCGACGCGGGGCCGACGCTGTCGGTCTGCCTTATCGTACGGGACGAGGAGGACTCGCTGCCCCGCTGCCTGGAAAGCGTCAGGGCGATCGCCGATGAGGTCATCGTGGTAGACACGGGGTCCAGCGACGGTACGGTGGATGTGGCGCGCCGTTTCGGGGCCGAGGTGCACGAGTTCGAATGGTGTGATGACTTCGCGGCGGCGCGCAATGCAGCGATCGCGAAGGCGAGCTCCGACTGGATTCTAATTGTAGACGCCGACGAAGAGATCCCGCGGGAATCGGGCGAGCAGATCAAGGAACTGCTGAGGGCCGGCGTTCCGGGGCCGGTGTGTCAGGTCACGACGCTGGTCCCGACGCGGGGGCCGGGGCGGTACGCCTCGTGCCTGGCAGGACACCTGCGGCTGTTTCGGAATGGGCTGGGATTCCGGTTCGAAGGCGCGGTGCACGAGCAGCTCGTCGATGAGGGGGGCCGGCCCGTGGAGCGCGTTGTGTTCACGGGCATCCCGGTTCTGCACCACGGCTACCTGGAGTCAGAGGAGGCGCTCGATGAACGGGCGGAGCGCAATGTGCGGCTGCTGGCGGCGCGGGCCGCGGCGGAGCCGGACAACCCGGTCGTCCTGTTCTATCTAGGGACGGCGCGCCTCGGTCAAGGAGACGTGGAGGCCGCCGTAGACGATCTGACCCGAGCGTTGGAGGAAACGCGCTCGGCCGGCGCGCTTCACAAGAAGGTGGCCGTGTTGCTGGCCGAGGCGCTGGGTGTGGACCAGCGGGCCCCACAGGCGGAAGCCGTGCTGCGCGAGAGCCTCGAGGGCCGGCCCGAGGATCCGGAACTGCTCTGTGCCCTCGGCAATCTGCTGGAGGAGCGGGGGCGCACCGACGAGGCAGTTGAAGTCTACCGGGCTGCGAGTCGAGGGCGGTTCGGGCCGGAGATCGACTACCACGATTTCACGTGTCGAGACGCTAAGCCGCGAGGGCGGCTCGCGGCGATCTATCTGGCGCAGGGTCGGGCCGACGAGGCGATGCGGGAGCTGCGGCCGGCTCTGGAGGTGCGCCCCGAGGCAGCGCACCTGCGCTGCCTGCTGGCCGCGGCGCTCATCCGCGTGGGTCAGCACGAGGAGGCGCAGGGAGAGCTGGATGTCGTGCTTGCCGAGAACCCGGACGATGCGAGGGCGCACGACATGCTCGGGGTAGTCCATGCCCTTCAGGAACGAGCGCAAGAGGCGGCGCGTGAGTTCGAGTTCTCGCTCGCCCTCAAGCCAGGCGAGGTAGACACCCTCTGCAATCTCGCACAGACGCGGCAAGCGCTGGGCGAGCTCGATCGT